>CBHXZU010000160.1:0-10024 GCA_966125105.1 uncultured Prosthecobacter sp. | reverse complement strand
CGATCGGCAGAACCGGCTCGTCGAAATCGTGTCGAATCGGCGCGGGTTGAAAATCGCGCGCGGGCAGGCCGGGTGCGGGCGTCTCGATCGCCGGTAGCCCCTGGCCGTCCGCCGTGCGCAGCCAGCCATCATCGCTCCATGCCATCTTTTGAATCGCGGTCTCCCGTCCCAACACACAGCGCCCGCGATTCGGCAGCGGTCGGCCGACGAGATAGACCATGTAAGGGTCGCCATTCGGCGTTTCGACCAGGTCGGCGTGACCGGTCCGCTGGAAGGCAGCGTCCGGGCGATTTCGCGCGGTCAGGACATGGGTGTCGGGATGGACTTCATACGGACCCCGCAAGTTCCGCGAGCGGGCCAGCGTCACCGCGTGATTCCAGTTGGTGCCACCTTCAGCGGTTAGGAGATAGTAGTAGCCATCGCGCTTGTAGAGGTGCGGGCCTTCGGTGAATCCCAGCGCCGTGCCGTCGAAAATCTTGACCCGCTCGCCGATGAGCTTGCGTTCAGCGACCGAGTACTCCTGCAACACAATTCCGGCGAAACGATTGTGCCCGGGCCGGTGGTCCCAAAGCATATTGAGGAAGTATTTCCGCCCATCGTCGTCGTGAAAAAGCGACGGGTCAAAGCCGCTGCTGTTCACGTAGACCGGGTCGGACCACTCGCCGTCAATCGTCGGGCTGGTCACGAGGTAATTATGGAAATCGCGCAGCGATGAGCCCGCAGCGCCGGCGACCGAGGTGCGGCCAAAGCGCTTCACATCCGTGTAGATGAGCCAGAATAAGCCGTCCGAGTAAGTGAGACACGGCGCCCAGACGCCGCAGGAATCGGGATCGCCGAGCATATTGAGCTGGGCGGGTCGGCGGAGCGGACGCGTGAGCAGCCGCCAGTTCACGAGATCGCGCGAATGGTGAATCTGAACGCCGGGGAACCACTCGAAGGTCGACGTGGCGATGTAATAATCCTCGCCCACGCGAACGATCGAAGGATCTGGATTGAAGCCAGGCAGAATCGGGTTGCGAATGCTCATGCCACGTTCGCTTCGGGTTGAGCGGCGCGCCGCATGGCCAGTTCGCGTTCGATGTCGTCCACTCGCTGTTGATCGAGCGGGTAAATCCAAAGCGCGACGGCTTTCAGCAGCGCGAAGAGTGCGGGGCCGATCGAGAATGCGAGAGCGATGCCCAGCAAGGCCTTGGCGGTCTGTGTTTCCGCGCCTTTGACATAACCAAATTGCGCGAGGAACAGCGGAACGAGAAAGCCGCCGATGAGGATGCCCGCCTTGATGGAGAAAAGGGAGGCCGAGTAGATCAGGCCCGTGGACCGCCGCCCGTATTTCACCTCTCCATAGTCCGCCACATCGCCGTAGAGTGCCCAAGTGAGCGCGGAAGTTGGACCGGCGCAGAACTGCGCCAGCATGTTCACCGCGACCATTAATCCAAACTGTCCTCTCGGCAGGAAGTAGAAGGCGAGAAAGCACAGCCCCGTCACCAGGCTCAGCGTGGCGGCATAGTATTTCTTGTCCACTTTTCGGGCGATCGGGCCGAGGCACATGGTGCCCAAAACCAAGCCGAGCGCGCCGCTGGTCAGGAATAGGGTGGTGTGGTCCAACCGCCAGAAGACCGGCGTCGCATCGTAGCCCTGCACGTATTTGAAATAGAAGATCGTGCTGCCCGAGCGCAGCGCGGAAAACGCGTTGGAAAAGATCGAGGTGATGAGCAGCACGACCCACGGCCAGTTTCTGAAAAGTTCGCCCAACTCTTCGCGGACATTGGTTTGCTGCTGAGGCGGAGGCGTGACCCGTTCCTTCGTGGTCGCGAAGGTGATCAGGATCAGCACCACGGATACGACGGCGAAAATTGCCATCGTCAGTCGAAACCCCCGGGCCTCACTGCCGGCGCCGAGGTATTCGACGAGCGGACGGACAAACAGCGAGATTAAGAACGCGGCTCCAAAGGCTCCGACAAACCGATAAGTGGAGGCCAGCGTTCGCGTGCGTGGCGACGGGCTGATCACACCGAGCATGGCCGAATACGGCACGTTGATCACCGTGTAGCTCACCATCATCAGCGCGTAGGTGACAAAGGCATAGATCACCTTGCCATTCGGAGTTAGGTCCGGCCCGAGAAAGATGAGGAATCCGCAGACGCCGTAAGGAATTGCTCCGAACAAAAGATATGGCCTGAACTTGCCCCACCGCGTGTTCGTCCGATCTGCAATCAATCCCATGATCACGTCGTCAAACGCGCCAAAGGCCCGCACTAAGGGGAGCAGCCAAAGCAACACCGTTGCCGGTATGTCCCAGACGTCCACGTAGTAATAAGTCAGGAAGATGTTGAAGGTCTGGAAAAAGAAACCCGACGCAGTGTCGCCCAGCGCATAGCCAATGTATTCGCGCCTCTTGAGATCGTCGCTGCGAGGAGGGGAGGTTTGGGCGGGTGAGTTCACGTCCGATTCCTCAGTTCACTTGGCGGCAGCACTCGAAACGGAAATTGATAACTTCAGTGGCTTCTCCCCTGCGTCCAGAAACCGAGCGCAAAAATCCGCGGCTCCCCCGCCATTGATGACCGCGCAACGCACGATGTTTGCGCCCTTCTTAAGCGTGAGACGTTTTGAAACTCCATCGTCGATGACCGTCTGGCGGTCGCCATAGATGCTGATGACTTCCTGCCCGTTGACCCACCACACCGACGCCGCGTTGGAGCCGATGGCCAGGCGCGCACCCGCGATTTCCTCGGGACAGTTGACGACGGTTACCCCCCAGAAAAGGACGTTCGACGTCGGTTTGCCGAGAGCGCGGGCGAAGTGATATAAGTTAACGTTGTATTGCCGCGTATCCAACGCCTGCCAGGTGAGTTTCGCGACCTCGACTGTGACCTCGTCGCCGTCCTTCGGGATTACGGTGAGTTGATCGGGGAAATAGTTCTTCTTTACGGCTGCCTGGACGGCGCTGTCGGTCAAGCCTTTCGCGGGGATGGGTTCCAGGATGATCCAACGTTTTATGAAACCATCGGCATCGGTCGGCTTGTCGGCGGTGGTCGGACGGACGAGCGTCGGTGCCGAATCAAGGTCGGCGCCCCGACTGGCACTCGGGTGAACAGCAGCGGCAGTCAGAAGAAGAAAGACTGCCGGAAGCGAGCGAATCAGCATGGAAGCCTTAAGTGGAATCCTCGTTGTCAGCTTCGGTCTCACGGGGATTTGAGGAGCCATCGCTGTTTGTCACTGTCAGGATTGAATTTCGAGAGTGTCGGAGAGCTGCTGCCGATGGCAGAGAGTGCGATCGTTTCCTTAGTGTCCGGGACTGACTTAGGCATTATGCGCCAACTTCCGTCGGACAATTGATCGATGCGCCAGAGTTGCTCGGGGCCACCGGTAAAGGCGGGGACGGAGATCAACTCGCCCTCCGCAGTCGCAGCGAGCGCGCGGTCAGTGCCGGCAATCGTGATCTTGAAATTGGGTGAGCCTGGGTACCCGCCTGCGTTCGGCACGGGTGCGATCGCCCATTTCTGCTGAGCTTGGCACAGGTAAGTGGCCATGCGGATGTCGATGTTCCCGGTGGGCCAATTCGCCGAGACCTGTTTGACGTCCTGTGGCGGAATCGGGACTCCGCTGCTAACCGCAGTTCCGGTTCCGTCCCGACCAGCAGTCCCGTTCTGGGTGCCACCGGGCTCGCCGGGTCCCCCGAAGCCCGGACCGCCCCCTCGCCGAACGCGCCGGCCGCCGACGGGCATTCCTTCGACTGCTAGTTCGAGGGCGGTGCCGGTGCGGGCAGATTCGATTTCATAAGTGCCTTCCTTGAGATTATCTCCGGCGGTGGGCCAGCCGTCTTTCCAAAGCAACGGGCGGATATCCAGCACGCTGGCCCCGCCACGGTCCAGATCGGCTTCGTAGTGCAGCGAGAACTTCTGCACGCCGTCTCCGAGGTCGATCAGGCCGAAGTGACCGGGACCGATGTAGCGTCCGCCGGAACCGAGGAATAGCTTGCCACCGCCCTGGATCATATCGATGCCCTCGTGATCGAGGAATGGACCGGTGATCTTTTTCGAGCGACCTACGCGGATGTTGTAGCCCGAGTCCGCGCCCCGGCAGCAACTGCCGTGGGTGGCCAGCAAGTAATACCAGCCTTGGTGATGGATCATGATTGCCGCCTCGCAATTGATCGCCAAGTCAACGGGCTTGTCGTTTGGATCGCGGCGTTGGCCGGTCGCGGGATCGAGTTCGACTAGTCGGATATAGCCGAAATAGGAACCGTAGACCAACCAAAGCCGACCGTCGTTAGGATCAAGCAACACGCCAGGATCGATGGCATTGCAGTCCTCCGTGCCGTCCGACGAAGCAACCACGCCACCTGGTTCCCACTTGTAGTCCGGCGATTCCGGATCGAGCGACTTGCTCCAAAACATGTTAACTTCAGCCCGTGGCTGCGCACCGATATTCCTGGCCACATACAAGTAGTAGCGGTCGCCAATTTTGATTGCATCCGGGGCCATGCCGCGAGGTCCCGGTGCTGTTGCTCGACGCCAGGTCAAACCGTCATCAGAGACGAGGCACGAACCGCCGGTGCCGAAAGTGTAATATTTTCCATCGCACTCCACGAGCGTCGATGGGTCATGAATCCGGACCTCGCCTTCGAGCGCCCTCAGAGGAAGAGCCAGCCCGATGAGCGCAACGACTAGGGTGAATAAGTTCGTGGGAGGCATTGTAAGTTAGTTCCTTCAGGAAGGCGTTTCACTGGGCTCACCCGGGACCGAACGGTGACCCGTAACGAATGTTGGTCGGATAACCATAATTGCTCTCAGGGCAGCAGGCTGACTCGGCGCGTCCATAATCATTGGTTGGGTTTCGGCAGGGATGGCTCGAGCAATGAAAGCATCTTCTCCCCGTACCGTTTTCCCAATTCCCGATACCCTTCTGGGGTGAAATGCAGCCGGTCTCGGCGCGCTCCGCATCCCGCCGAGGAGATCACGCACGCTGTGGGGATGGTTTTCGGCAAATCGTTAATGATCGCATTCATGCCCGCGCAGGCTCCGTTCTGGTCCGCGTTCACTAGTTCGCCGATTAGGAGCGGGACTTCCACAGCCGTGAGATTCAGATCCTTGAGCAGGTTTTCATAGATGCCTTTCACTTTGTCCGGCCACTGCTTGTCATTCGCGTTCGACTCACCTTGGTGCAGCAAAATCCCTCGGATGACGCCATCCTTCTGCGCGGTCTTCGCCATCTCGACGAGATGCTGATAGGGATTGCCGCCGTAGCTCGCGATGATGCCCGTCATCCACTTCGGCGCAGTCTTCGCGTAGTCCTGGAAGCTGTCCTTCTCGAACAGTTCGATTTTGCAGCCGGCCACCGAAACATTGACGACGCCAACCTTGATCTCCTTGGGCAATTTAGCCGCCAGCGTCCGGCCAAAATAATCTGCAGGGCAGAGCCCTGACGAAGGACGGCACAGCGGCGGAACGGCAGGATACCAGTTTCCCATTTTTCTCTCCTGCTTCGGGAAATCGACCGCGGCCAGCGTTCGAAAGCGTTCATCCACTCCCGTCTTGTCTTGCTCTTCCAAACCCGGAAATCCCTCCATGTTCGACTGTCCGAAACAGAGAAAGATGTGGAAGTTTTTGTCCTGCGCGTCAGCCCTGATTGAGACAAGGAGTAGACAGCTTAGAAAGCTGAGCAAACGCAAAGGTTTCATCAAAGCAGCGCTCACGGGGCCTTCACTTCCGCGGGTAGCTTGATCACGGCGTCGAAAGCAGGCTTGGGTTTGCAGGCAGCGTCGAAGAGGAGCGGACGACCGCGGCTGCGCCAGGAGTTCGCATCGTTGGGGCCCCAGAAGGTTACGAGTTTCACGGCATCGCGATGCTTCAGAAAGGCGCGAAAGATCCCGGCGTAAGCATCGGCTTGTTTCTTGTCGGCTTCCGCGACCAAGCCTCCGTCGGTCGTGGAAGCGTTGGCGGCAATGTCGGCACCGGTATTTCGTTGGCCGCTGGCGGCGCTGTTCACATCCAACTCCGTGATGTGAATGGGAAGGCCGAGTGTTTTCATCTCCGCCAGGGACTGATCCATCGTCTCGAAGGTGATCGACACATTGAGATGCGCCTGGGAGCCGATGGCCATGACGGGCACTTTCTTTTCCTGCAGTTCCTTGATGAGGGTGATGAGCTTTTTGCGCTTCCCCGGATTCTCCAGTCCATAGTCGTTGTAGCGCAGGATCGCGTCGGGATCGGCCTCGTGGGCGAATTGGAAGGCTTTCTCGATGAAGTCGGGCCCGATGATCACGGACCATGGAGATTTTCGCAGGACATCCGGACCGTTGTCCGCAATCGCCTCGTTCACCACGTCCCACACCTTCACCTTGCCCTTATAGCGACCCACGACGGTGTGGATGTGCTCGCGCATTCGCTCGAGCAACTCTTCGCGGGAGGCGCGAGGACCATCGAGGTTGAATCCGCGGAATCCGCCAAATCCTGGTCCTCCGGGACCGCGGCCCGGGCCCGGCGGCGTCGGTGGGGCAGGAGGCGCAGCCGGCTTGTTCTCTTCCGCGGCGGGTTTTGTTTCCGGCTTGGCGCCCGGCGGCACATGCGTGCCTTCAAAAACCCAGTTCGGAGTCTGGCTGTGCCAGACGAGAGTATGCCCCACCAACTCCATTTGGTTTTTGGCGCCGAACTCCGCAAATGCATCAGCGGCATCCCAGGTGTAACCGTCCTTTCCGGGCCGCGGATGGACACTCATCCATTTCATCTCATTCTCGGCCGTGATCTGGTTGAACTGTTCCTTAACCAGCGCAAGGTCCTTGCTGACTTCTTCCGCCGTCCGGCGGAAGCCCGCGTTGCCGGAAGTGATGTTCCGGTTTATCGCGGTGCCTACCTTGAAGTAATCCTTAAAGGTGTCCTTCAGCGTCGGCGTCGGCTCGGCCGAGAGGGCAGATGGAGCAATTGCCAGTAGCATCGCCGCGAGCAGGCTGGTGAGTAGAGTGTGGTGTGAGTCTGGGGTTTTCATGATGGTTAGGAGTGTCTGGTGCTTTCGATTACCCACTTCTTTTCGAGGCCCTGCAGGAACTGCCACGGTTGGTGAGTTACTTTGCCATTGCCAAAGTCGCGGCGGGCCGAAGCCCAAAAAAATAGCCAGCCCAGGGCAGAGCGAGGAACGCAGCGTCGCCCTGGGGATGACGATGGAATCCTCCGAGCCCTGAAGGTGGCGACACAGCAGCGCTCCATCCTCTTTCGGGCCGGGGAACAGTATTCGTGATTGGCACGCCGGTGTTGCGCTCCTTCAGAGCTGATTCCGAAACGGAACTGTCCCCAGGGCGACACTCGTGCCTCGCTCTGCCCTGGGCTGGCTTGTTTTTGGGCCTTCGGCCCGTCGGCTCCATCCAATGCGATACAATTCGCAGCCGACTTAGAGTCGGCGCGTTCAAGAAGCATTGGGTAATTGAAAGGTGTCCGGTGTATTGCGTCGCGCCGCCGTTCATTGTGGCGAAACTGCGAGGGATTAAGGTCGCGCGAGGTTCACGCATTCACGGCGACAGTTTGATTTTGAGATCCGTGACCGGCGCGCCGTTTTTATCCAGGAAGCGCATCGCGCCCTGCCAACTGTTTTGCTCGTTGATGACCTTGAACACGACCACGTTGACACCCTTGTTGAGGCGGACCTTTCCTTTGTCTGCGTCGAGTTCGAGCGTGCGCGCGTCCTGGACGGCGTAGATGTCCTTTCCGTTCAAGTAGAGGCGGGACTGGTCATTACTACCCAGCGCCATGACGACATCCGGCATTTCCCGGTCGCACTCGATATACGTGACCATGTAGCCAGCGGCGTGGTCGTTGATGCTTTTGAGGAGGACATTGAAGTCGAAAAACTTGTTGGCGGCGGTGATGTTTTGCCACGTCAGCTCCTTCCCGTTCACCTTCACTGTATCGCCTGCCTTCGGGCGAAGAGCGGCTTCGTTGCTGACTTGTTCCTCGACGACCAGGTCACCTGCCGGACGCCCTGCGGGCAGCGCGATTGGAGCAAGCATGACCCAGTCCCGGATGTAGCCATCCGCGTCCGGTTTCAATGCGTCCGACGCGCGAGCGACGGGTGGCAATATTACTGCCCCGGCAAACAGTCCGACGCCGGCGAGTAACCTTCCGATAAACGCTCTCCGCCGTGATTTCCGTCCGACGAGTGAATTGTGAATGACTGACATGTTATTTGGAAGCGGCGGGGATTTGCACTGGGACGGTCACTCCGTCTTTGGGCGGCGTCTTCAGCGTCTGAAGGAAAGCCAAAACGTCCGCGAGTTCCTGTTCCTTCAGCAGAAGCCCCACGGGCGGCATCGGGGAAACGCCGAGCGCTTCAAACCCCTTCGCAAGTTTTGCGTTCGGCTCCATCAGGCTTTGCACGATGTAATCCTTGTCACTGCGGGCAGCGATTCCATCGAGGATGGGACCGATTACGCCGCCCTTGCCGCCAACGGTGTGACACGTGGCGCAGGCCGCCGTGGGACTGTTGAAGAATAGTTCCTCTCCGCGCTTGGGATCACCCGCGGCGACTTTCACTTCGTTTTCGCCGACGCCGGATACTTTGTGGATGCGGCCCAGCAACGTCAGGGCGTCATTCAAGTAGCTGTCGCTGGTGTTGGCGGGAATACGCGGGAGTTGCGCGACGACAGTCTGGATTTCCGGGATGGTCGGAAACTCAGCGAGTTTCACAAAGGCCGCCTCACGGGTAAGCAAATCCGGATCCTGGATCACTGCGCTGCTGAAGAATAATCCGCGCCCGTCCTCATTCGCGGGCAGAGCGCGGATCGCGTTGCGACGGAGCGCGGGATCCTTATCGATCAGCGCTTTCTGATGCGTCTCCTTATCCAGCGCGCCGATCCCCTCGAGAGCCCAAAGCGCGTGGATTGCGCCTGTGCCGCCGCGGCCGGAATCCACGCGCTTTTTCAGCAGGGGGGCGGCATCGGTTACCTTGTTATCCACGATCAGGCGCTGCGCGGTCAGTGCCCAGAACTGATTGCCGCTATCGAGCGCCTGAACGAGTTCGGCAGGCTTCGCCCCGGAGAGAGATTTGATGGAGCTCTTGGGTCCGTCCTTCCAAATAACCCGGTAGATGCGCCCATGGATCTGGTCGCGCAGGTTCTCCTTGGTCATGTATGCTCCGCCCACCCCTGTGGTCGCCTCGATCCCCGCAGTCCGCAAACTTGGGGTGGGGTTGTGCTGAATCACGAAGCTGTAAAAATCGATGACCCACACCGAGCCGTCCGGGCCGACGTCGGCGAAGATGGGCGACATCCATTCATCGGTGCTGGCGAGGAGATTGAAGCCGTCGCTCGCCTTGTAGCCGCCGCCATCCTGCTGGATATCCATGATGCCGATGAGCTTTGCCGTCGGCTCCGTTACCAACGCCTTGTTTTGCAGGCGCGCCGGGAGCGCATCGCTCACCATGAACGCATGTCCCGCGGCCGCCGTGTAGCCACCGAAGTTATCCACCATGCGGACATTCGGTGTATTGGGATGCATGCGCATGCCTCCCGCCATTGAGCGGGCGGAGGAGATGCGACGCACTTGAGCCGGCGCGTTTCCATCCGCGGAATCGGGATTGCGAAACCCATTCCGGCGTCCTCTCGCGTTTGCCTGCGTGGGATTCAGGATGTGAGCCGGGAGATAGCCGTAAAAGCTCGGGTTGCCATTCGCGGTGGAGCCGAAGGTGTCGCCGGCGGCGTTTTGGCCGAATCCCCACGTGTTGTTGTTGAACTGATAGAGGAACTCCAAAGCCGAGGCGTCCGGCTTGAATCGAAAAACGCCCTGACCGAACTGCAGGTTCTTGCCGCCGACGGCGCCCCGGAAGTTCGAGTAACCCACGGCGCCGTAAATCCAGTTATCAAAGCCGCGGCCGAGATTGCTCTGCATCGCGTGCGTGTCACTGATTCCCCAGCCCGGGAGGAGTTCCCGGCGGACGTCGGCTTTGTCGTCCCCATTCGTATCTTTGAGGTAGAGCATCCGCCGCGCTTCCGACACGATGATGCCGCCATCGACGAACACGAGCGACGTGGCGAGAT
>CBHXZU010000159.1:0-10102 GCA_966125105.1 uncultured Prosthecobacter sp. | reverse complement strand
GAGCCGGAGATGTATGCGGGCTTGGCAGTTTCCACGATTACAGCGCACCCTATGGATGCGATGAAGAAAGTCAGCGCGATTGTGATTCACGAGCACGGTGTCCCCGCGGATGTAGCACGATGCGAGGCACTCGAGCTTGCGCCGCCGGGACCTGGCGAAGTCCAGGTGCGCATGCAGTTCTCGCCGATCAACCCAGCGGATATGAACGTGCTGGAAGGCAAGTATCCCGTGCGCCCGGAGCTGCCAGGCATACCGGGAGTGGAAGGGGTGGGAATTGTGGAAGAACGTGGACCGGGCGTCGAAGATCCTGTTCCCAGCACGCCAGTGCTTTTGCCCCACCGCTTCGGATCCTGGCGCGAGGCGGGAAACGTGAAGGTGTCGGAGTTGATTCCCGTTCCGGCGGATGTGCTCATGGAGCAGGCCGGGATGTTGCGGATCAACCCCGCGACCGCGTTGCTCATGCTGCGCGAGTTCGTGGATCTTCAGCCGGGAGCTTGGGTCGTGCAGAACGCGGCGAACTCCGCGGTGGGGCGTTGTGTCATTGGACTGGCCCGGCATTATGGATGGCGAACGGTGAATGTCGTTCGGCGGCCTGAGGTGGCGGAGGAGTTGAAGGTCCTAGGCGCGGACGTGGTGCTGATCGACTCGGACAACGTGAAAGACGAGATCAAGGCGGCTACGAACAACGCGCCGATCCATCTCGCATTGAACGCGGTGGGCGGCGAAAGCGCGGTGCGCATGGCGAATGCGCTCGCGCCGGGAGGAGTGGTCGTCACGTACGGCGCCATGGGACGTCAGCCGCTGCGGATTCCGAATGGACTGCTGATATTCCAGGATCTGGAGTGGCGGGGTTTCTGGGTGACTCGCTGGTTTGAGCAAGCCTCGGAAGCTAAGCGCGCCGCAGTCTTCGGCGAGCTATTCGATCTCGCGCGCAGTGGAGTGATTCGCACGCCGATCGAGGCCGTGTATCCGCTGAGTCAGATTAAAGAAGCGCTGACGCACGCTGCGAAGCCGATGCGCTCGGGGAAGATTCTGCTGCGAGGGACGTAAGCTGGGATTTCCAATGCAGGTTTAATCTACATTGGAATCCGCTGCCTGTTTCACAACAGCTTGAACAAATTCCTGTACTCGTGCATCTAACCGCCCAGTGACGGTCCGACCGCCAGTCTCACGCTTCGCTGTGCTGCTTGCAGTGCTTGCGTTGTTCGCTGCGCAGATCGCTGGGTTGGCTCGCGGTTTCATTTGCGATTGCAGCGGCGTGGCGGTGACGGTGCAGACCGATCATTGCGTGGGGCCGCATGGCGCGTCCTGTCATGATGACGCGGGAGAAGCAGATCACCACGATTCAGATGGCGACCGTCGCGAGCACTCGGTGCAAAGCGATAGCCTCGTCGGTGTAGCTGGGGTTGTTCATCAGGTTCCTGTGTCGCCCTTGCTGGCGGTCCTTCCTTCGGTAATTGCCGCTTACTCGCCGTCGCCGGCGACGCTCGAGTGGCAGGATGTGCTTTGCCCGGATGCGTCGCCGCCTTCGAATATTGTCAGGACCGTCGTCCTCTTGATCTGAACTTAACGCGGCCGCAGTCGCGGCTGCTTTCGCCAGTTCCCGCGCGGGCTTTGTCGTGCCTTGCCCGCGCGTGATCCCCGGAGCTCAACGCTTTTTCTTATCCATGCATTTTCGTGCCATCATTCTATCGACCGCGGCCGCGCTGCTGATCAGCGCGCCGATTTCGACGGCGGTCACATTAACTACCGAGGAAGCCGCGACGCGCGCGGTCGGTAACAACGCGGCTTTGCGCGCGGCTCGTCTGCGAATCGACGAAGCCAAAGGACGGCTGCTCGGCGCCGGCCGACTGGCGAATCCTGAGGCGGAGTTCGAGTTCATGCAAAACCCGCGTATGCCCGAGCGGACGTTTGTCGTCTCGTGGATGCAGAAGTTTCCGGTCACTGCACGGCTGCGCCTGGAGAAAGCAGTGTCGCAGGCGGAAGTGGAAGCAGCGCAAGCCGAGGTGCGAAACGCCGAGCGGAAGCTCGCGGGAGAGGTGCGGACGGCTTCTGTGAAGCTGCTGACACTGGAACGCATGCGTGGCCTGCGCGCGCGGCAGATCGGGAATAGCGATGAACTCGCCGGCTTCATGACCAAACGCGTTGCTACGGGCGAAGCTTCGGTCGTGGACGTCGGCCAGGTGGAGTTGGAATCGAAGCAACTCGGCACGCAGGTTCTGCAACTGGATGTGGAGGAAACGACGATCCTCGGGGAACTCCGACTCCTGCTCGGGCTTGGCGCAAAAGAGCCGCTGAAGATCAAAGGAGAGCTTTCCGAACCCGGCAAATTGCCGGCTCGCGCAGTGACGGTCGCAAATCGCGCGGACTATCGTGGCGCGCAGGCGGGATTGACAGCCGCGCAACGAGGCGTGGCGTTGGCCAAGGCAAACAAATGGGAGGATATCGGCGTCGGGCTGACTGCGGAACATTCCCGCGAGGAAGACGCGCCGGAAGGCTTCGAGCGCGACACGATGCTCGGCTTCAAAGTAAACGTTCCGCTTCCGCTGTGGAATAAGAACGAAGGAAAGATCGCGGAAGCGACGGCGGCCGCGAAGCGGGCGGAGAAGGAGATCGATGCCATCGCGGCGCAGATCCGTTCAGAAGTAACGACGGCGCGTGATGAAATGGCGGCGCTTGCGGAAGTGATCGCGCAGATTGATGCGAAGCTCCTCCCGCAGGCGCGGCAGATCGAGGATCAGCTCCGCGCATCGTATCAAACAGGGCAAACCACTGTGCCGGAAGTTGTCCGCGCGCGAGGACGACGCTTCGAACTGGAAGCGCAGCGCATCGAGGCGCTCCGTGACTATCATCTCGCGGCAGCACGCTATCGCACCGCGCTCGGCGAACCCCGCGGCAACCAGAGCTCCGGCAAATGAGCGCGAAAAACTTTATGCCACTCCTGCGGAACTTCTGGGCAATGCGATGCATCGTGCGAGCCGTGCTGGCGGTGGCGAGCCTTGGAACTTCGATTGCATTCGCAGCGATGGCTCCGGAGGAAGCGGCGAACACCGTCATTCTCGATGAGAACGGGATTCGAAACCTGAAGATCGAAACGGTCGAAGTCGAAGAGACCGACTTCGAAGAGACGACTTTTGCCCTTGGGCGCATCGAGTCAGTTCCAGAGCGACGCGCAGTGGTCGCGAGCCGCATCCCGGGCCGCGTCATGGAGATCAAGACCACCTTCGGCACCATGGTGGAGAAGGGCCTCGATATCGTGCGGATCGAAAGCCGCCAGGCAGGTGACCCGCCGCCATCGGTGTGGCTCAAGTCGCCGCTGAGTGGGTTGATCACCGACAGCGCGGCGCGCATTGGCGAACCCGTGGATCCCGATAAGGCTCTCCTCGAGATCACCGATCTTGCAGAAGTATACGCAGTCGCGCGAGTGCCCGAGCACCTCGCAGGGCGCATCAAGCCCGGAGCGATCGCGCACATTCGGGTTGCGGCGCTGCCGGAGGAAAAGTTCGACGGCACTTTGCTGCGCTTCGGCACAGCGGCGGACAAGGCCAGCGGGACGATCGATGCGATCTTCGCATTGCCAAATCCGAGCCTGACGCTGCGTCCCGCCATGCGCGCGGAGTTCTCCGTGGTGCTGAGCACACGGGAGGGCGTGATGAGCATTCCGCGGGCTGCGCTGCAGGGCGATAACATCAATCGCTTCGTTTACCGGAAGCACTATGACGAAGCGCTGAAAGGCGCGTTCACGAAGATCCCGGTGCAGGTCGGCGCGATGAATGATCGCTTCGTGGAAGTCACGAGCGGCCTCACTGCGGGCGATGCCGTCGTGACCAATGGCGCCTACTCGCTGGCGTTTGCAGGGAAGGGGAGCGTGAGCCTCAAAGAGGCCCTCGATGCCGCGCACGGCCACGAGCACAACGAGGACGGCAGTGAAATGACCGCGGAGCAAAAAGCGAAGCGTGTCGCGGGAGGCAAGGATCACGCTCATGGTGACGTGAAGCCCTCGCCGCTCCTGCTCTTTTCTCTCATCACGAACGGGCTGCTGCTCATTCTGCTCTGCGTGGCGATGCTGCGGAAGCCGAAGGCGGACCCGGTAGCGCAGAAACCCGCACCCCAGCCTGAGACGGCGGACCATGCTCAATAAGCTCATCCGCTTTTCGCTGCACAATCGGGCGATCATCATCGGCCTGGCGCTGCTGCTTCTCGTCTTCGGCACGAAGACTGCGCTGGAACTGCCCGTCGAGGTTCTTCCCGACCTGACGAAGCCGACGGTGATCGTGCTCACGGAGTCACCTGGGCTGGCGCCGGAGGAGGTGGAGGTGAATGTCACGCAACCGATCGAGCGCGCGCTCATGGGCGTCGCTGGTCTTTCGCGCTTGCGCTCGAATTCCGACGTGGCGCTGTCGCTCGTCTATGCCGAGTTCGGCTGGGGCACGGATATCTACAAGGCGCGGCAGTTCGTGCAGGAGCGGCTCGCCGGCGCGCGCGGCTCATTGCCGCAGGGAGTGGAACCATTTCTCACGCCCGTCGCATCGCTGATGGGTGAAATCCTCCTCATCGGCGTGAGCAGTCGCGATGACAAGCTGCCGCCGCGGGAAGTGCGCTCGATCGCGGATTGGACGATTCGTCCGCGGCTGCAGAGCATCGCCGGGATCGCCGAGGTGCTGAACATGGGCGGCGGCATCAAGCAGGTGCAGGTGCAACCCGATCCATACCGGATGCAGGCGCACGACGTGACTTTTGAGGACCTGGAAACCGCAGCCAAGGAGGCGGCAAGCAGCTCGACGGGGGGATTCATCAACACGGGTCCGCAGGAAATCATGGTGCGCAATCTCGCCATGACGGTGGAACTCGCCGACATCTCCCGCACGGTGGTGAAGAAGGTGAACGATCGCGCAATCACGATTGCGGACGTCGCCACCGTGGAATGGGGCGTGGAGCCGATGCGCGGCGACGGCAGCGTGAATGGAAAGCGCGGCGTGGTCATGAGCATCACCAAGGCACCGGGTTTCGATACCCTCGCACTCACTTCGAAGATCGAGGCCGCGCTCGACGAAGTGCAGAAGACGCTGCCCGCCGGCGTGGAGGCGACGCTGCTTTTCCGCCAGGGAGACTTCATCGAACACGCGATCGGAAACCTAAAGGACGCCATTCGCGACGGCGCGGTCATGGTGACCATCGTCATCTTCCTCTTCCTCCTCAATTTCCGCACGACATTCATCACGCTGATGGCGATGCCGCTGTCGTTCGCGATCACGCTCCTGACGTTCCGGTGGTTCGAGATCTCGGTAAACTCGATGACGCTTGGCGGACTCGCTGTCGCGATCGGGATGGTCGTGGACGATGCGATCGTCGACGTGGAGAACGTCTATCGTCGCTTGCGCGAGAATGCGGCGCTGCGCAAGCCGCACCCGCGTCTCGACGTCATCGCTCGCGCATCGGCGGAGGTGCGAAACAGCATTCTCTACGCAACGCTGCTCATCATCCTGGTCTTCCTCCCGCTGCTCGGTCTGAGCGGCGTGGAGGGCCGGCTCTTCTCGCCGATCGCGATCGCGACGATCATTTCGATGATCGCCTCGTTCGTCGTATCGCTGACGGTGATCCCGGTGTCGTGCTCGCTGATGCTGCGCCCGAAGGAAGGGCACGCGCACAAGGATGGGATCGTCACCCGTTTGCTGAAATGGACGCTCGAGCGCTCGCTGCTGCGCTTCGGCCTATCGCAGCCGTACCTGCTGCTCGGATTGGTCGGGATGGCAGTAATTGGCTCGATGCTGCTCTACCCGCAGATGGGGAAAGACTTTCTGCCATCGTTTCGCGAAGAGACGGCGCTTATTTCGACGACCTCCGCCCCCGGCACATCGCTCGACGAGATGAACCGGATCTCCGATGTCATCGAGCAGGAGCTGCTCTCGATCCCCGAGGTCAAGAAAGTCGGCCGCCGCCTGGGCCGTGCTGAGCGCGGGGATCACGTGGTGCCGGTGAGCACTGCGGAATTCGATGTGGACTTCCGCGACACCGCAGCTGCGAAGACGGCGCGTACTCGTGCCGAAATCATGGCGGAGATTCGCAAGAAGGTGCAGGCGGTTCCCGGCACATTCAGCGTGGTGATGGGGCCGCTCGCGGATCGCATCGGACACATGCTGAGCGGCGTCAGCGCGCCGGTGGCAGTGAAGATCTTCGGCCCGGATTTGGACAAACTCCGGCAGATCGGGATCGAGGTGCAGACGGTCGCGAAGACAATCCCCGGCTTCGAAGACACGAAGCTCGATCAGCAATCCGTGATTCCGCAGCTGCGGATCGAGGTGAACCGCGAGCGCGCGGCCGCTTACGGAATCACTCCCGGCAAGCTCAACGCGACGCTTTCGACATTACTCGGAGGCGAGAACGTGGCGGCACTTCGCGAGGGGCAGCGTGAAGTGGATCTCGCGATCCGCCTGCCGCTGGAATGGCGGGAATCACCGGAGAAACTCGCGGACTTGCCGGTCGAGATTCACGACAACGAAGGCGGCGTGCAGCGGATCCCGCTTTCGCTCGTGGCGGATGTGCGCGAGGCAAAAGGGCCAAACGTGATCTTCCGCGAGAATGGACAGCGGAGGTTTGCGCTCGCGATCAAGCCGTCGGTGCGCGACGTGAGCACCCTGGTCGGCGATTTGCAGGCGCGAGTCGCTGAGAAGGTGAAGCTGCCGGAAGGCTACTTCCTTTCCTTCGAAGGCGAGTTCCAGGCGCAGCGCGATGCTTCGCAGCGGATCGCGATCCTGAGCGGCGTGGTTTTCGTCATTATCGCCTTCCTGCTCTACGGATATTTCCGCTCGCCGTTCTTCGCCATCCAGGTGCTGTGCGACATCCCGCTCGCGCTCGTGGGTGGACTCGTCTTCACCTACTACATGCTGAATAACATCAGCATCGCCACGCTGGTGGGTTTCATCGCGGTGGCGGGCGTCGCGGCGCGAAACAGCATCATGCTGCTCTCGCACTACCTGCATCTCATGCAGCACGAGGGTGAGGGCTTTACCAAGGCGATGGTCATTCGCGGCACGAAGGAGCGACTCGTTCCCGTGCTGATGACGGCGCTCTCGGCGGGGATCGGGCTCATTCCGCTCGTCCTTGCGGCGGATCAGCCGGGCAAAGAAATCCTCCATCCGGTCGCCGTGGTGATCTGCGGTGGGTTGGTGACCAGCACGCTGCTGGGCCTCGGGGTGACGCCTGCCGTCTTCTATACCTTCGGACGCAAAGCCGCGCAACGCGCGATCGAGAATGAAGCACCCGCGTCGCACTAACTGATCGAGTTTGCCGCCGCGGATTACGGTTCGGGCCGCGGCGGCGCAAGAATCCTCCGAACCACAATTCAACAAAACCAAACACATGAAGAAATACATCCTCGCGCTGCTTGGCAGCCTCTCCCTCAGCGTTGCCGGAGCGTTCGCGCACGGCGGCATCGAACTCGGCCCGAACGGCGGCCGAATCCTCGAGTTCTCGAAGGACGAGACGATGCACGGTGAAGTGACGGTGAAGGACGGCAAGTTCCAGATCGCGCTGCTCGATAAGGCGATGAAACCCGTAAAGCTCGCGGCCCAGACGCTCACCGCGAGCGGTGGCCCGAGCGGCAAGGCGGAGAAACTGGCGGTCGAGAAATCGGGCGATTCCTTCGTCGTGCCCACCGTGAAAGCGGGCGAATGGCTGATCCTTCAATACAAGGACAGCGCGAATGCGAAAGCGGTCACGGCCCGCCTGCAATACGACACCGCCATGTGCGAGAAGTGCAAAGCGGAAGAGTGGATCTGCAAATGTGAGGAGCTGAAGAAGGGGAAGAAGTAGATCTCCGAGCCGGTAAGTTGAATGCGGCGCGACGCGGTTACTGCGTTGCGCCGCATTTTCTTTTGTCCCGAGGGATCTACAGGATTCGATCGTCGCGCGTTGTCGGAGCATTTCGAATGAATGGCCGAACACGGGTTGCGTCGAAGGTGCATGACCAAAATGCTCATCACTGCCGCGGTAGCCGCGAT
Source organism: uncultured Prosthecobacter sp. (assembly GCA_966125105.1). Lineage (GTDB taxonomy): Bacteria > Verrucomicrobiota > Verrucomicrobiia > Chthoniobacterales > Chthoniobacteraceae > SXWH01. The sequence continues at coordinate 2,102 of CBHXZU010000159.1, read as the reverse complement.
CACGTTATTCTCCGCGGGTTCCGCTGAGGCGCGCGATCGTCACGATCATCGCTCGGATCGCGATCGGTATTCGGGGCATAGCCACAGTTTCCATCGGCATTTCTTTGTCCGCGGATATGTCGATCCTCATCATTCCTACGCTGCGCCGAGATATGATCGCTACGGGCATCGTGTGGATTCCCACGGACACCATGTGGATCGGTATGGGAATCACATCCGCCGGTCGCACCGTTATCATCACTGCGAGGACTAAGAAACGCGTCCTCTGCGCGAGGATGTCCTGGGAACGGCGCGCCCCAGTTCGGCCGCCGCAACGATCCGCGCAAATGCCGAGCTAGGGCTCGGCGTTCCCAGGAGATAATCCGGCTTTCGGAAACCTCTGGTTCAATCAAACGAATTTGCAAACAATCAGGCGATTGGGAGCACGGCGACGAACTCCCATGCAGACTACGTTCTACCGCCATGAAAATGCATACTGCCGCGCTGGCTTTGTCGATTCTCACGTTGGTTCCTCTCTCAGCGTTCGCTGCTGAGCACGGGTCCGGGGATGCTCACCTCTACCAGCCCGGCAAGATCGAGTGGAAGGACGGCCCACCTTCACTGCCCCCAGGAGCCAAGTTTGCCGTCCTGGAAGGCGATCCCGCCAAGGAGGGCGTATTCGTGATGCGGGTTAAACTGCCGGAAGGTTTCCACGTTCCCGCCCACACGCATCCGAAACACGAGCGCGTGACCATCCTTCAAGGCACCTTTAAGCTGGCGATGGGTGAGAATCCGAAACGGGAAAACGCAGAGACGCTGACCGCCGGCAGCTATGGAGTCTGGCCGCCCGGGATGATCCACGCGGTGTGGATAGAAGGGGAGACGATCATCCAAGTTTATGGGATGGGACCGTGGGCGATCAATTACGTGAACCCTGCCGACGATCCACGGAACAAGAAGAAGTAGCCACTGCGTCCGCCCCCGGATTCGGCGCGATGTGTGTTTTGCTGGAGACCTGGTGTTTCGCGGATGGGCTTGCGAGATTGTCCTGCGCGGTTGCGGAGGCATCATCGCGAGCGTGAAAGTTCTTCTCCCAGTCATCTTCGCTTCACTCAGTGGTGCATGCCTGTTCGCACAGGAAGCTCTCGAGCCGCTCCGGATCAGCATCGATCCGGCGATGAAAGTAGCGTCCATCACGGAGGACTTTCTCGGGTTTTGCTACGAAACTTCCGCGCTGGCGCGGGAGGGCTTCTTCCATCCCGACAACAAGCACATGGTGCAGCTCTACCGAAACCTGACGCCGCATGGCCTGGCGCGCATTGGCGGGATCATAGGTGATCTCACTCGCTATGAGCCGGAGGGGACGCTGGTGGCGGAAACGCAGAAGGGGACGACAGTCATCAATCGAAAGGTGCTGGAGGACTTCGGCGCGTTTCTGCGCGTGGCGGGATGGAAAGCGATGTGGACGCTGAACTTGGGGACCGGCACGAAGGAAGACGCGGCGCAACAAGCGCAAGCGGTGCAGAAAGCGCTGGGGGATCGGTTGCATTCGTTCGAGATCGGCAATGAGGTCGATTTGCTCAAACGGTTCAACGGCTACGACGCCTACCACGCGGCTTACCTGGAGTACAAAGCGGCCGTGCGCGCGGTGCTGCCGGATGCAGTTTTCTCCGGACCGGATTCCGCCAACAACGTGGATTGGACCGTCTGGTTCGCGAAGACCGAGGCGAAGGACATGGGGCTGCTCATCCACCACTACTATCGCGGTGGAGCGAAGACTCCGCAGGCCACGATCGAGACGATGCTTGGGCCGCATCCTGAATGGGACGGCAAACTTGCGCGGATGCGGCAGGCGTGTGCCGCAAACGGCGTCGCATTTCGCATTAATGAAGTGAACTCATTCTACGGCGGCGGGAAGGCGGACGTGAGCGACACGTTCGCTTCTGCGCTGTGGTGCCTGGATTACATGTTCCGCGTCGCGGAATACGGCGGCGCGGGTGTGAACATGGAGACGGATGTGAATCAACTCGGGTTCATCAGCCACTACTCGCCGATCTTTCGCGAGCCGGATGGCAAGCTTGTCGCGCGTCCCGAGTATTACGGGATGCTGGCGTTTTCCGTCG
>CBHXZU010000158.1:0-10127 GCA_966125105.1 uncultured Prosthecobacter sp. | reverse complement strand
GGCATGCGCTTCAGCTTCGCTTCCTCGAGCAGCCAGTATTCGATGTCGAAAGCTTCCTGCTGCGGCAGCGCCACGTATTCGTCGATCGCCTCCGCGCCGCGCATCACTTCCACCGCGCAGTTGTAAAACTCCGCGGTCACGCGGCTCTCGCTCTTGTCCTTGCCCCACGCGACCATGCCGAGGCCCGGGATCAAAATTACCGTCGGGTTCGGGTCGCGCATCGCCGGCGAGTTCGAGTGTTTGCACTTCTCGTAATAGGCGGCGTAGTCCTTGCGATACTGCACGAGGCCTTCGCTGAGCAGCTTCTTCAACGAGGCGAGGTCGCCCGAGGTCGGATCCCACGCCACGTAGAGCGGCTTGATCTTCGTGCGAAGGAAATGATCCGGGCAGCTCGTGCCGAGTTCGGCGAGACGCGGCGCGTCCGCGGAGTTCACGAAGCGCAGGATCTTCTCGTCGTCCTGCACCGTGCCGATGAAGCGGCGCTGCTGGCTCACCTGGCCACGCAGCCACGGGAGGATCGCGGCGAAGGTTTCGTTCCGCTTTTCCTGCGGGAGCGTCTGGTATTTCTGACCGCCGAACGCCTTCGCGTCGCCGCCCTTCGCCTGGTACTTCGCGTCGATGTATTCCGCGGCTTTCTCGATGTAGCGCAGCGTTTCCGTGTAGCACTCCTTGTCGTCATCCGCCCACGAGATGAAGCCGTGCTGGCCCATCATGATCGCGCGGGTCTTTGGGTTTTTCGCCGCAATCTCCTGCATCGCGAGGCCGAGCTCGAAGCCCGGGCGCATCCACGGCACGTAATCCATCTCCCCGCCGAAGATCTCCTTGGTCAGCTCCACGCAGCGCTTGCTCGCGGCGATCGAGATGATCGCATTCGGGTGCATGTGATCCACATGCTTGCCGGGCACAAAGCTGTGCAGCGGCGTGTCGATGCTCGACGGGCGGGGGTTCAAATTGAATGTCGTGTGCGAGTAGGCACCCACCATGTCGTCCTCGGCTTGCGACTTCAGGCCCTTGTCCTTGCGAGCACCGTAGCTCTTCTGCAGGCCCTTGAGCTTGTCCTGGTAGAGCGAGGAGAAAAACTCCCGTCCCGCGGTGCGGAGATCGCCGCCCGAACCCTTCACCCACAGCACTTCCACCTGCTCGCCGGTGAGCGGGTCTGTCTCGATGAGTTTCGATGAAGTATTGCCGCCACCGGTGTTGGTGATGCGCTGATCGCTGCCCAGAATGTTCGAACGGTAAACGAGACGATCCACGCCCTTGAGGGTCGCGGCCTTGGCATCGTCCCAGCAGTAATTCACAAAACGATAGGTGCTCATTGCGGAAAAAGGGCGGTCACACTGAGGGTGCTGGCCGTCAGCCGCAAGAGTGGAAATTCAAGGTGGCTGAGCCGAAGCACCCGCGCCAATGGCGCGACTTCCCCTTCGCTGCGTAAGCCTCTCGCCTGTCGTCCAACTTGCTTGGAGACGATATTGTAAACGGTCTGGAAAGCCCGTTCTCCCCTACTCGCTCACGCCTGCCGAGGCCCGAAACAACGGCCGCTTCTTCGGCTTCGCGGACTCCCTTTCCTTCTCCTTCTCCCGCCCCGATTCACGCCTCGTCTGTTGCGATCGCAATTGCTGCGCCTGCGCCTCCTCTTCGGGATACTTCTTTGTCGTTGGCCAGATCAGCCGCCATGGCTGGCGTTTGAGGGTATCCGATCCCTGTGAAAGATTTCGCGCCGTCGCGCCGAGGTCTCCCTTGAGTTGCGAGAGCGTGGAATTCAACCCCGCCGAAGCGGAACGGAAGTTTTTGAGGGTCGCCGCGATGTCCGGGTTACTCGCCAGCTGCGCCGTGAACTTCTCCGCATTTGCCAAAGTCCGCGCGAGCGCACTGTCCGGCCCGATCATCTTGCGCAGATCGGCCACGGCGGCAGCCAGCTCGCCATCATCCTTGGTGAGCTTTTCGATGCCGCCCAGCGCTCGCCGCACTGGTCCGTCCGGTCCCGTGATTTCCGACAGGTTTTTTCCGAGCGCTCGAAACTCCGTGAAAGTGCGCGGCAGGTCCGCGTCAGGCTCGGTCATCTTCGCCACGTTTGATGCCGTCGCATCGAGACTCTTCAGCGTGGTCACGAGCTGCTTCACGGCGGGGTCGAGAGTTTCGATGATCGCGGTCGTCGTGTCCGCGAGCCCGCCCGGACGCTCGCCCACGAAATGCATGCCCGATTCCGCCAGTCCGCTCGCTTCCTCGCCGCCGGTGAAATCGATCACCGCTTCATCGAGCACGCCGTAACTGGCGAGCCGCACTTTCACCACCCGGTAGATTTGCGCCTTTTCCTCCACGCGCACGCCCACGCGCACTTCGAGAGGGGCATCTTTTTCCGTCGGGGGCTGCGGCCGCTCTGCCACCGGCACCGGCGAGACAATCTCCACTACCTGGCCCACCTTGCGGCCCGCGAGCATCACCGGCGTGCCGAGCTTCAGCCCCGCGGCGTTGTCAAAGTAGATGCTGAAATCCTTCTGCTTGGTGAAGGCCCCCGGCGCTCCCAGGTAAACGAGAACACCCACCAGGATGGCGAGCGTCACGATCGCCAGCAACCCGGTGCGTATTTCGTTTCGAACAACATTCATAAGTCAGTAGGCGCTATTTACATCGCGGCTCCGGCGACCGGCGACGGTTCTGCGGCAATGAAACTCCTCACCCGTTCGTCCGGGTGATCTCTGAAACTGTCCGGCGTGCCGTCGGCGATCATTTCGCCGTCCTTCAGCATCGCCATCCGCGTGGCCACTTTGAAGGCGCTGCCGAGCTCATGTGTCACGATCACGCTCGCGGCGCCAGTCTGCTCACTCGTGCGGATCATGAGTTCGTCGATCACCGCGCTGATCACCGGGTCCAGCCCCGCGCTCGGCTCGTCGTAAAGAATCAGCTCCGGCTCCATCATCAGCGCCCGCGCCAGGCCCACGCGCTTGCGCATGCCGCCGCTGAGCTCCGCGGGCAGCTTGTCCTGCGTTCCGGCCATGCCGACCATCTCGAGGTTTTTGTCGATCAGCGCGTCGATTTCCTCGCGCTTTTTGCGCGTCAACTCGACCAACGGCAGCGCCAGGTTCTCGCGCACGGAAAGCGAGGAAATCAGCGCGCTGTATTGGTAAACCATGCCGATGCGCTGGCGGATGAGGTTCAATTTCCATCGCCGCAATCGCGTGATCTCGCGCCCGCGAAACTTCACCGAGCCGGCGGTGGGCCGCAGCATGCCAAGAATGACCCGCAGGATCGTGCTCTTGCCCCCGCCGGATTCACCCAGGACCACGAGCCGCTCTCCTTCCTCTACGTGGAGGTTCACCCCGCGCAGGATCTGCTTATCGCCGATCGTCAGCTCCACATCCTTCAGCTCGAGCACCGGTCCTTTCATCGTTCAAAGAGCGCCACGAGGACGATGTTGATCAGCGTGTCGAACCCGAGCACCGCCACGATCGCCTGCACCACGCTGTCGGTGGTCGAATTGCCCACGCCGGCGGCGCCACCTCGAACGGCAAGCCCCTTGTAGCAGGAGATCAATCCCACGAGCATGCCAAAGAGCACACTCTTGATTGTCCCCGCAACAATATCGCGGAAGACCAAGGCATCCATCATGAGGGAGCCGAAACTCAGAAAACTCAGCCGAAACTGCATTTTGCAGATGAGCGCTGCGCCCGCGAGCGCGGCGAGGTTCGAGACCACGACGAGACAAGGCGTGAGCAGGGTGACGGACAACAAACGCGGGCCAACCAGGTACCTGCGCGCTCCAATACCCATCCCCTCGAGAGCCTCCACTTCTTCGCCGACTACCATTGTCCCAATTTCAGCCGTAAACGCCGCGCCCACCCGCGCGGCTACCATGATCCCCGTAATCATCGGCCCGAGTTCGCGAGTAAAACCGATCGCCACCAGCGCAGGCACCATGTCTTCCTGCCCAAACCTCGCAAGCTGGTAGCCAGTCAGCAGGGCCATGGTCAGCCCGAGGAAAAACGAAACGAGCATGACCAGCGGCACGCTCCCCACTCCGGCGCGGTTCGCCTGGGCAAAAAATGCGCTCACCCGGATCGGAGTCTTCCCCCGACGCAGGTGATCACCCATCTCGCGGACTGTATCCACGAGCAGCCAGATGATGCTCCCGAGATGCTGGAACGCAGCCCGCATACCCCGCCTACCTTTCCGCGCGGCGCCGTTTGCGACTAGTCGAAACTGCCGAGCACCGAGAGTTTACGTTTGATCGCCCCTCTGGGGTGTGGTGCGCTTCCCGGAGTGCATCTGGCACTCGCGGATGACATGGGTACAATTTCCAGCCTGCGCCCAACCCAACACGACCATGAAAACTACGCTCGCCATTCTGTGCGCGCTCACCTCCACCCTCCTCGCCGAAGCTCCAAAGTGGGGCGACGACCTCAGCAAGACTGTTCACCAGGCGACACGGGAAAACAAACTCGGATTTATCCTTCTCGGACGCGAAGCCTGCGGCAATTGCCAGGCGACAAAACGCCTCGTCAATGAGGGCAGGATCGCTGTCACTGCCGAGACCTTCGTCACCGCCGATCTGAATATCGACGACCAGAAAACCGAGGCCGAGTTCATGCGGAAGTACAAGAAGCTCGATTTTGGAGATACTCTGCCCTTTGTCGTCCTGACGGACAGCCGCGGAAAGGCGCTCGCCCACGCCAACGGATTCAAAGGCGCGGACTTCTGGAACAAGGCCATCGAAGACGCAAAGAAGTCCTCGACGGCCGCCGCGAAGAAGTAGCGAGCCCGGAGAGAAGTCGGTCATAAACCTGCGCCCAAAAGCGCGGCGCAACGTAACTGCATGCCCGTGCATCGCTTGTAACGGCATGGGCGGCTGTCTTTTGTTCCCGTGAGCACACTGAGTTGGCGCATCGGTCCGACGGCGTCCCGTGCGTGCCATGAGACCGCTATAGCATCTGCCCGAAAGTACTCGTTCCGCCAAACTGCTCTACGCCCCAGAACGCTTTCGATTGGACATCCCCGCGACCCCGCGCAACGTCCGACGTTTTTCGACAGCCAAGTTTCATGAACGACACGATTGCCGCTCTTTCCACCGCCTTCGGCGAAGGTGCCATCGCGCTCATTCGCGTCAGCGGTCAAACGGCGATCGAGATCGTTCAGAAACTCTGGCGCGGAAAGAAGCCCCTCTCCGAAGTCGCATCCCGCTTCGCCACCTTTGGCGCGCTCGCTGACGGCAATCAAACGCTCGACGACGTCCTGGTCACCATCTTCCGCGCCCCGAGTAGCTACACCGGCGAAGACGTCGTCGAAATTGCCGGTCACGGCGGCATCCTCGTCTCCCGGCGCGTGCTTGAGGCCGTCCTCCGCGCCGGTGCCCGCGCGGCGAATCCGGGCGAGTTCACGCAGCGCGCGTATCTCCACAATAAAATGGACCTCACCCAGGCGGAAGCGGTGATGGACCTCATCACCGCGCAGACCGACCTCGCCCTGCGCGCCGCCAGCGAGCAACTCGAAGGACGCCTCGGCACGCGCATCCGCGCCCTTCGCCAACAAGTGCTCGAGATGCTCGCGCATGTGGAGGCATACATCGATTTCCCGGAGGAAGATATCGATCCCGATACCGATGCGCTCCTGCGCAGCCGCATCGAATCGGCGCTCGCGGAAACGCAGGCGCTGCTCGCCACCGCGAACCAGGGGAAGATCCTTCGCGAAGGCGTCCGCGCGGTGATTTACGGCGCGCCTAACGTCGGCAAAAGCTCGCTGCTCAATCTCCTCCTCGGACATGAGCGCGCCATCGTCAGCCATCATCCGGGCACTACGCGCGACGTTCTCGAGGAGACCATCAATTTGCGCGGCATCCCGCTCCGGCTCGTCGACACCGCGGGCGTTCGCCACACCGAAGACGAAATCGAAAAGGCCGGCATCGACCGCACACACCGCCAGCTCGAGCGCGCCGATCTGCGCCTGCACGTCGTCGACGCCAGCCGGTCCCGCGAGGAACAGACCGAGTCCGCGCTAATCCCAGGCAATGCGAAGGAAATCCTCGTGCTGAACAAGTGCGACCTTCCCATCCATCCTTCCTGGGAAGGGGTCTCCGCCGTCCGCATGTCGTGCCTGAAAGACGAAGGATTCGATGCGCTCGCCGAGGCAGTTTTCGCTGCGGTGACCAGCGGTAATGCGAGCGCCGATTGGACATGTGCGATCAACGCCCGCCACGCGAGCTGCCTCGAGCGCGCGTCCACCGACCTCCGCGCCGCGCTTAAAGCGTTCGCCGACGGGCTATCCCCCGAGTTCATCGCCGAAGAACTCCGCGCTGCCATGCACGCCATCGGCGATGTCGTCGGCCATGCGGACACCGAGGAACTGCTCGGCGTCATCTTCAGCCAATTCTGCATCGGGAAATAGCGCCGTTAAAAGTTTCCCGATCTCGCGGAGCGTTCCTCGCATGCGTCCTCTCTCACGCAGGCTAGGCAGCCTACGCCACAATGTTTGGCGCTGCGCGCGGTGGTTGAAGGATCGCGCGAACACCGCCCATTACTTTGCTGATTTGTCCAAAACCTGCCTGGAAAACTCGATCCGCTGCACGGAACGGACATCTCGCATGCTGCACGGCGATCTCGCGCGTGGAATTCCGATCTCGCGCGTGGAATATCGATCTGACACGCGGAATTCCGATATCGCACGCAGTCAGATCGATCTGGCATGCGGAATTCCGATCTGTGGCGCAGTCACGCTGATCTGTGGCGCAGTCTGATTGATCTGTGGCACAGTCACGTCGATCTTTGGCACAGTCACGTCGATCTTTGGCGCAGTCAAGTCGATCTGTGGCGCAGTCAGATTCGTTTGTGGCGCAGTTTTGTCGATCTGTGGCGCACTCACGGCGATCCGTGACACACTTTCGCTGGTTTGCGACACCACGTGGCTTAACCGACGCGCAGGTGGGTCCCTTGACGCCTGCGCAGGGTGCCCAGGCAGTCCTCTAATCCCTTCTGGCTTATCCAAAAGCACCGCAGCCAGATCTGGGATTTCTTTCGAGTTCAAGGCGACACAGGCGGTGTCGGGCGGGTTCCATGCCCTTCCATGCCCGCGTCGCGTCCGTCGCGCTAAATCCCATTCCCTGCTACTCCGCCAAGTCCGCGCTTGTCCCACGCGAGCATGCCCGTTAGGAGACGCCCCCACTTTACGGACCCTGCCATGAGCCAAAACATCGAGTCCCACCTCGTCGAGAAGCGCGTCTTCAAACCCAGCCGCGAGTTTTCCAAGAAAGCGCGCATCGGGTCGATGGACCAATACAAGAAGCTCTGGAAGGAGAGCATCGACAAGCCCGAGAAGTTCTTCGCCCGTGAGGCATCCGAGCTGAAATGGCAGCAGAAGTGGACCAAGGTCCTCGAGTGGAAGGAGCCGTATGCGAAGTGGTTTGTCGGCGGCAAGCTGAACGTCTCGGAGAACTGCCTGGATCGCCACCTCGGCACCGAGCGTCACAACAAGGCGGCCATCATCTGGCAGGGCGAGCCCGAGGGCGAAAAGCGCACGATCACTTACGCGCAACTGCATCGCGACGTCTGCCGCTTCGCCAACGTGCTCAAGCGGAACAAGGTCAAGAAAGGCGACCGCGTCATCATTTACATGCCGATGATCCCGGAGGCGGCTGTCGCCATGCTCGCTTGCGCTCGCATTGGCGCGCTGCACTCCGTCGTCTTCGGCGGATTCAGCGCGGAGAGCATCAAGGATCGCGTAATCGATTCCGGCGCGACAATGGTGATCACCGCCGACGGTGGCTACCGCCGCGGCGCCGTGGTTCCGCTCAAGAAGAACGTGGATGACGCGCTCAAAGGCAACGACACGCCGTGCAAGCGCGTGATCGTCTTCCGCCGCACCGGCCAGGACATCCACATCGAAGAAGGCCGCGACGTGTGGTGGCACCGCGAGCTCGAATACGTTGACGCAAACTGCCCGGCCGTCGCCCTCGATAGCGAAGCCCCGCTTTTCATCCTCTACACCAGCGGCTCCACCGGAAAACCGAAGGGCATTCTCCACACGACGGGCGGCTATCTGCTGCACGCCTACATGACGTGCAAATACGTCTTCGATCTTCGCGAAGAGGACGTCTACTGGTGCACCGCCGACGTGGGCTGGGTAACGGGGCACAGCTACCTCGTCTACGGGCCGCTCGCGATGGGCGCCACGTCGCTGATGTACGAAGGCGCCCCGAACTGGCCGGAAAACGATCGTTTTTGGAAGATCATCGAAGAGAACGGCGTTTCCGTTTTCTACACCGCGCCCACGGCGATCCGCGCATTCATGAAGTGGGGCAACGAGTGGATCACGAAGCATGATCTCTCGTCGCTCCGCCTGCTCGGCACCGTCGGTGAGCCGATCAATCCCGAGGCGTGGATGTGGTATCACAAGATCATCGGCGGCGAGCGCTGCCCGATCGTGGACACATGGTGGCAGACCGAAACCGGTGGCCACATGATCACCCCGCTCCCCGGCGCCACGCCGACGAAACCTGGCACCGCGACACTGCCATTCTTTGGAGTCGACGCCGCGATCGTGGACGACGCTGGCAAGGAACTCCCCGCAAACCAGGGCGGCAAGCTCGTGATCCGCAAGCCGTGGCCGTCGATGCTCCGCGGCATCTGGGGCGACAAGAAGCGCTACAAAGAAACCTACTGGAGCGAATACAAAGGAATGTATTTTGCCGGTGACGGTGCCCGCCGCGACAAGGACGGCTACTTCTGGATCGTCGGCCGCATTGACGACGTGCTGAACGTGGCCGGACATCGCCTCGGCACCGCCGAAGTCGAAAGCGCGCTCGTCTCGCACGCCTCCGTCGCCGAAGCCGCCGTGGTCGGTCGTCCCGACGAACTCAAGGGCCAGGGCGTCGTCTGCTTCGTCACGCTCAAGACCGGACAGGCGTCGAGCCGTGAACTCGCCGACGAGCTCAAGCGCCACGTCCGCACCGTCATCGGCCCCGTCGCCACACCCGACGAGATCCGCTTTGCCGAAGCGCTGCCAAAGACACGCTCCGGCAAAATCATGCGCCGCCTGCTTAAGCAAGTAGCCTCTGGCGAAGTGATCAAAGGCGACACCACAACGCTCGAAGACCTCAGCGTCCTGGCCAAGCTCGCTGCATCCGAGGACTAGGTCGGAATCAAATACTTGCCGCGGATAATCACGGATCCTCGACGTTCGCTTGAACTAGAGGCCGTGCCATCAACGGAGTAATTCGAACTTCCACGTCGTTTCCCGCGCTGGGCGGATCAAGGGCGTGACCCGCCCCGATTCCAGCGGGAGCAATCGAGATCAGCCTCTCGCGTTGGGCGGCAATGTCGCCCTCAGCAAGGCCGTCCCAGGTTGCATCGGGCGAAGCACGCGATCTCCCGCGCTTGCAGGCAGGAGAAAGGAATGCGCGCGTTCGAACTTGCGGCCGCCGCACTCGACCGCCCCGGAGAGCACGATGAAATAGGCCGCGCCAGGGCCGGGATCAGCGCGCTCCGTGTCGAGCGTCCAACGCTCGGCGTGAAAGTGCTCGCAGCGAATCGGCAGCTGCGTGAGTTGCGGCTCGTGGTCCTCGAAGTCGATGGAGCGCAGAGATTCGTCGATGTGCAGCTCGCGCGGCTTTCCATCCAGGCCCGCGCGGTTCCAATCAAACACGCGATAGGTGGTGTCGCTGTTCTGCTGGATCTCCACGACCAAACACCCTGCGCCGATCGCGTGACAGCGTCCGCTTGGGATGAAGATGGAATCGCCGGCGCGCACAGGAATCTGGTGCAGCAACTCCGCGACATTCCCCTTTTCGATGGCCGCCTCGAACTGCTTGCGCGACACCCCGGAGCAAAAACCGACGTGCAGCGCCGCGCCGGGTTCGGCGTCGAGGACGTGCCACATTTCCGTCTTCGGCTCGCCGCCGAGTTCCGTCGCCACGGCCGCCGGCGGATGCACCTGCACGCTCAGTGTCTCCCGAGCATCGAGCAACTTCGCGAGCATGGGGAAACGCGGCGCGTCGGCCACTTCTCCGAACACCTCTTCACGACGGCACGTCCAAAGCTCATGCAAAGTCGTTCCCGCGTGCGGACCCGAGTCCACCACGCTCTGCGCCTCGGCGCGGTCGACCAGTTCCCAGCTCTCACCGGTGAGCGATTCGGGCGGCAGCA
>CBHXZU010000157.1:0-10136 GCA_966125105.1 uncultured Prosthecobacter sp. | reverse complement strand
CACTCTGGGTAAGACATTCTTTCTGCGGCTCAGTGGAAGCCATCGCATCCATCATAAGCATCCGGGTCCGGATGTGGCGGAGAAAGTTGAAGGCAGCCGTCTTCAACCCTGCGCAATCCGAAGGTCGCCCGGGATCGGCAAAGGCGACCCCCCATCCCAATGGCACGCGCTGCGCGGGCTTGGCTATGGCTCGCATCGAGTTATGATCCGGTTATGCATCCCTGGAATTCCGGGCGCCTGGCGATTGCAGTTCGTGGGTTCGCGCGCGCGTTGCGGGCGTGGGCGCTGGAAAGAAGCCGGTGCGGCTCCCGCAGCAGGTCGCGACGCTGCCGGCGAATGGTTGGGGCGAAAAGGCTCGTGCTTGCAGCGGCGTGCACGGGGCTTTGGTTATCGGGGGCCGCGGACGCAGAGGACTCGGGGAAACCTCGCGGACCCGGCATCGACGAAGGAATTCGCGAATGGAGCAACCAGGGAAAGCCAGTGTCGGGCGCGCTGCAGCTGCTGGCACAGATGAACGCAGAACTGCGGACTGGCGGCCGGACGGATCTGCTCCCGGTCCGATCGATGCTCTTCGAAGAGGCGTGTTACCGCGCAAATGGAGAGGAACTCCGATCGTTGGGCGCGATGATCCCGGATTTGGCGCCGGGCGCGGACGGGACGCCGAACGACTGCGAACGATTCAACAAATGCATCATCTTCTATGGAAATGCGGCGTTTCGCCACGAGGTGAGCAAACTGGCCGCGCGTCCAGCCCACTTGAAGTTGCCCACATCGACCGCCGCGCCTCCGGCGGAATTGACGATTGCGCCGAAAACGTTGCGCGACGCGTGGCTCGCGCGCGCCGCCGTGATGGAGCCATTTGAACGGCTCAAGGAGGCAGCGATTAGCGAGCCCGCCGCGACGAAGGAAATGCCGGAGACGCGGGCGGACATTGCGGTTCTGAAAAAACTTGGACCGTCGCCGCCGCGCGGATTGTGGCGGGAACTGTTATGGCAGGCGCATCGAGAGCAACTGCAACCCATGCCGGGCGACCGGGAGGTTTCCCGCAGGGCATTGCATTTCGGCCTCGTCCTTTCGCTCCTCGCGGATGGGAGAATGGACGCGGCTGTCGGAGCCGTTTGCTCCCGGCTTTTCGATGAGGAGGGCTACTCAAATGATCCCGCCCGCCAGACGTACGCAGCCGTGACGCGCCACTTCCTGGGCGCGCACGGTCTCGATTGGGAATTTATTTTCTTGGGCCTCCTTCTGCAGGAGCGTCCGGTGAAGCCGGGGGAGTTTCGAGTAGCGCTGGCCAACACGGAAGCATGGCTCATGCTGGGCGCGTTTGGGTCCCCGCGCGGAGTTCAAGCGGGTCTCGATTGGATCAGTTTTGCGAAGATGGGGACGGAGGAAGCACGGCCCTTCCTTATCCAGGCTCTTGGCCCGGACCCGGTGCCATCAAAGGTCCTGGTCGATTCCCGGCCGAAGCGGGCGAAGGTGCTCCCTCCCGAAATCCGCGCGCAGGCCACTCCCCTCTTCGCTGGTTTTCTCGATCCCACCCAGCAACTGACCCCGCTCCACCGGGCGCTGGAGGATGTCTCGGCATGGATGGCGAAAGACTTCGAGACGCCGTTGAGGAAGTTGCTGGAGCACCGCAGCCGGGTGATCGCCGCGCGAGCACTGTGGCTGCTGAAGAGCGCTGGATTGGTGGCGGAGGAAACGACGCTCCCGCCGGGGCCGGGCCCGATCCGGGTGCGCCTGATGGTCGACGGCGTGCCGCTGGCAAACACGCCGGTGGCCGTGCAAACACGCGGCCATTCCTGGCGAATGGCCACGAGTGCCGAAGGTGAGGTGGTCCTATCGACGGACGGGGTGCTGATACGCGAAACCATCGATTCGATCCAAATCTCGGGAAACCCGGATCAATTGGTCGCGCCCGCTGCCCGCCTGCCACAGGCGATCGCAGAAATTCTCCGTTCAAAACCGGATCCCATTCCAGAGCAAAAGCCGGCGAATGCGGGTGAAAACCCACCGAAGCCATGGTTCCAAGTTACCGTCCCAGTAAATCCCGAGGGGAAAACGCCAAAGGAAGTAACGATCGAGACTGGCGAACTGGAAGTGGGGTTGAAGGGAGGTCCTGGCATTCCCAATGACACGCCCATCAGCGTTTTTCTGATGCGCGATGGAAGGGTTCCGCTTCCTTCGATTCAACTCCCGGGCAAGCCCTGGCAGAGCGTCGTCTTTCAAAACGTGCAGGTGGGAAAATATCGGCTCGTCGTCCAGGGCGCGGGGCTTGCGCAGCCGCAATTCCTGGATGCGCACGTGACCAAGAGGGGTTCCCTAAAGCTGGTGGAACTGGCTGCAGGCCGGACCGTGCACGGCACCCTGGCCGGAGGGGCGCCAAACCTGCGCCTCACTTCGGTTGCAAGACTTACCCGTGACGGAGTGGAAGTGAGGACCGCGCTCTACGCGCGGGGAGATCGGTGGGACGGGCTGCCGCTTGGGAAGTATCGGTTGCGCATTCCTTCCACGAAGGAACTGGAAGCGGCGGCGCAAAAGCGCGGAATCGTCCGCCCTCCGACATGGCAACAGCCGCGCCATGCCGCTTACGAAATGGATTTTGATGTCACCGCGGAATCTCCAGCGATCGTTGAACTGGGCGTCATCCAGCTAAAGCCGGAGGAAGTCGGGAATTGAGGGGACCATCCGTGACTTTCTTTCCCGTCGTCCCAAAGGGGGTCTACCTAGGTAGCCCCGCTTGAAGCAGATCAACGTCTGAGCTGGATGATTGAACGCCTTTCGCAAGTCCTGACGCTGTGCGGACGCAAGGAGAGTGCCGAACAGCCTCTAGCTAGATCCCTCCGCTGAAGAAGCTGACAATCTTGCCCGCTACCTCCAACACGGCGGGAGCAATCTCTCTGACCGCTTCGGCCGCACTCTTCAAACCAGCGACTGTGATCTGCAGAAACTTCCGATCAGGTTTCGCCTTGGCAACTTCAGCGGCCGCCAACTCTGTGATCTGCACCACACGTTGGGCCTCGTCTGCATGTGACGCCTCGATGGGCTTCAACGCATTCTTCAGTTGCTCAATCAACGATGCAAATTCCTCCCGTTGCGCCTGCGGAACGCCCGCCGTTTGATTGATCGTTGCAGTGACACGATCCAACCGAGCGTTCACTGCCAGGATCCCGACGTTGCCCGTTACTTTCACTTCAGTGTTGGACATATCGACCTTGGCGTTTCCAGAAACGATATTCGTCACATGCATCCTTGTGCCAGCTCCATATTGGCCATCCCCTCCGACATGGATCACCGCATCGCGATAGCGCTTGGCCTTCTCTTGATCTTTTAAGTCCAGGTAATCCTCTTCAAAGATTTCGATTTCGGTTTTCAAAGCCTCACACATCAAGTCCGCATCCGATTCGCTCACCAATCGCGGCTGATACTCCCGCGGAAACCGGTTGTCATACCCGTAATTGGGGTTGGCCGTGAACGTGATTGCAGGGACCAAACCACCCTGCATGTTTCCCAATGCGTATGCTTCGCGAGCGCTAAGCGCATCCACCCATGCCACTGTGAGCGCGGCTTGCATGAGTTCATTCCGCTGGGCAATGAGGCAATCCGCTCCACCCTCTGTAAGGACAGACAAATACCCAGCCTGCGCGATGCGTCCCTGTAGCCGCGATTGGGTGGCTTCATCGAATTTGTTCGCACCAGCCAGAACGCAATACCTCTGCTCCGAGTTTGGCTGATAGGTGGGGGGCGGCTCCTCTCCAATAAAGGCCTTTAACGTCCGCAGAGCGTGGCGGTGATCACGAAGTTCCCGCACCAAGCTGCGGCGGCAGAATCTTCGACCGAGCACTGAAGGCGGAAGAATCCGAGACGGGAGCGTATCTTCCACGAAAACCAATACTGGCTTTCGCGCTCGTCGACATAGCTCAATCTCGTAAAGAATATATTTTGAGGGGCCGCCATCCCGAAACGGGAGCACCGCAACCATCCCATCGGTGCTCCGCAGGTGGCGCTCCGGTTTGGCGGAATTAAGCCGGTCCGAGGGAGGATCCAAACTTGGCACCATTCCCTCCGAAATCATCAATTCCTCGAAGACCTCATTGAGATGTGCATCAGGGTCGCGGTAACTGTGCGAAAAGTAAACGAGGTGCATGGCAACAGTCAGTCCGGCACGGCCTATCCACCTTCTAATACATTCTTTTCCTCTCGTGGATAGCTTTCACATACCCATCCAGTGGGGAAGGTCTAGGTTCCTTGGTTCGGATGGATTCATGGGCGAGAGAATACAAGCGTGAGTGCGACACCGAAAACCCTCTGCTCGACATTGTTCAATCCCTATGGGCGGCGAACCCGAGGCAGATGCTTTCCCCTGCTTCTCCTCAGTGTTCCGTAGGCTACTGCCGCGAGCGGCGCGGACCGGAATATACCGAATTTTACGCGACGGCGAGAAGGGCACTTAGCAGCGATGCAGGCTTTCTTCCCGGGTGAAGGCGGATGCTATTCAACGAGTTCAATACATTCGGTGCAGACAGGCAGCGCTCATGAGTTGAAGGATGAACGTTGCTTCTCCTGAGCCCGCTCCCTGCGGCCCGGCAGGGTCATCCGTCGACCTAACAAACCTGCCGGGTCGCAATACCCCGTTGAAAACTGCCGCGTGCAAACGGACTGCTTATCGCACCCGCAGTTCAACGCTGAGAAAGGCGGGTCCGCGCCGCCGTTTGTAACCTACGGTGTGAGAGTTGGCGAAGGAATGGCTGTGTTGATGAGGGCGCTACTGCCATCGGTGAACTGTGCGCGCCACGTCGCTCCGTAGTTTTCATTGAAAGCGCGGGTGACTCCCGGACTGCCGCTCACCGCCTGCAGGAAGCTGAAGTTCTTCAAGGTTTTCCCCGCAATGGTGTCGCCTTCGCGAAACAAGCAGCGCGTCACGCCTTTCGAATCGACCGCCCACGCGCCGCGATCGTTCTCCGCGGTCACCCCGCCGGCGCCGGGGACTAGACTCGCGGTAAAGATCGGCCCGCGGCTGACTGGCAGCGTTTCAGACGGGTCCACTGGTCCCTCGAACACTCGGGGCAGCGCCAGCGAAGCAAAACTCCGGAAGACCGCGCCCGCAGGAAGTTCCGGAGCTTGCGCGCCTTCTCGCGCCAGCACCACCGGCGCGGACACCGGTCCGGCAATGATCGCCTCGTCGTTAGTCGGACTTACGCCCGCGCCGCCTAGCTTTGCCGGGAAAGCGATCTGCGCGCCGTTGTAGAGCGGATCCCGCAGTTGAGCGAACGTCGCGCCGCCCGCGCCGGGAACGGAACCTCCCACTCGAGCCACGACTTTTTGTTCCGCGCCAACTCCGGCGAGGATTGCTTTGGTTATGCCGCGCCGGACACCTCGTAACGAGGCAACCGCGGCAAAATCCTGGCTCAGACCAAACGCGGCGGGCGGTCCGACTCTCTGCACGACAGCGCCCGGCAATGCATCGATCGCATACGGGGTCCGTGCCCACTCCCCAATGACTCCGCCCATCGGACCGAGAACCCCCTGCGTGCCGTCGGTATAAAGCGCAAGCACATACAAAAGCCCGCGGTTCACGTGGGAGCGCCCCTGCCCCGGACTGCCCAACACGGTTTGCAAGGCGCGGAACGAGCGAACAATTCGTCCTTCAATCACGTCACCTTCACGAATGGGCAGGCTTGTTCCATAACTGGATCCAAAGCTCCATAGCCCCACGTCGTTGGTGGCGTCCACCAGCGGTGCACCGGTTCCAGGATTGAGGCTGGCGAGAAAAACCGCCTCCTCTTGGTGAAGCGAAACACTTCTGAACGCCCGAAAGGTGGCCCCGCCGGTCATCGCGGCCACGTCGCCTTCGCGGGCGATGTAGTTGAGGGGGTTGCCAGGGGAACCCCAGCCAATGATCGTGTTATTGTCCGGCGTGATGCCCTCTCCCGTGATGGTCGCCAGAAACACAACCGGTCCATTTTCCGAACTCACCGGATCTTTGAACGATTGAAACGTCGCGCCAGAGATGCCCGGCACTGGATCGCCCGACGTCACCAGGAGCATCCCGTTCGACCAAATCCCCGCGCCGCGCGCGGTCGCGCTCTTCCACGACGCCGCAAAGGCTACCGACCCATTCTCCGAGATGGCCGGCACGCCAAAGCGAGTAAAGACTGCGTCCGTTGGAGGACCGCCGGGAAGCTCAGCGTTCGGCACTGGATCTCCCGTGGAATACAAGCGGATGCGATCGCAAAGGGATTTTGTTGAGGAATCCGCATCGCGTCAACGGGCGGAATCCGTGGCGGTGATCGCGACCGAGGATCGCCGCCCACTCGGAAGCATCGAACCATCGGCTCGATTCTGCAAATTGGCACGGCCTCAGGAGCAGCTATAGAGGCGGCATGCTCGATTACATTGGTTGGCTTCTCGATATTAGCGAAAAGTCGAACTTGCGGGAACAAGTGGAACAGTTACGCCGCGGGCGCGACGCGACCCTGCGGGAGATGCCGCTGGAACACCGAGTTGCCGCATTGGAGCGGGAAAACGACGATCTGAAGCTCCGGTTGGGTATTCTCATACGGTTGCTTGCGCAAAATGGGACGATCGACGTGCAAGAACTCGTATCGAGTTTCAAGGAACTGCATGGACAACGGCAGGCCTGAACTCGGAACGCGCTCGCAGTGAAAACTCGCGCGCCATGGTGAAAGCGATTCGCCCATCCGGATTACCGCTTCATCCAGACGCTGGCAGCGTTCTATGGACAGAAGCGGCACGAGTGATTCTTAATTCCCGCATGAAACGAGCAGCCCTTCTCCCGGCCATGGCACTTGGATTCGGATTCTTTCCTTCGGACGTTCACGCGCAAAAGGGAGTGTTTGAGGAGGCACGCGTGAAAGCTGCGACTGCGGCAATCAAGTTCGCGCAGCGCGAATTCCCGTCGTTCAAGATTTCCGATAGCGCACTTACGGACCGGGCACGTTGCAGGTTGGTCGGGAGCTTCTGGATCGTCGAAGTGTCCGGCAATCGGGTGAACTCCGGGGCGACGACTTTCCGCGAGAAGCGCATCGAAGAGAAATCCAATTTCCTCGAAGCGACCGTCCAGGTCGATTCCTTGGGCGTCGTCAGCATCCCGGCATGGTCGGCGAATTCCGGCAGGAAGTTTACGCAAATATCGCGATAGAAGAGCGCGGCTTTTTACGCCGCCGCAGAGATCACCGGACGGGATGATTATCCGGCCCATCCTGCGCGTAAACTCATGATGCGCGAAGGGTCCTGACGAGTTTTCGTTCCGCCTTTGGAAGCCGCTTGCTGACAAGGCCAATGCGGAAACGTTGCGAGTGGCAACTCCAAGGGACACTCACTGCGAATGGCAGTTTGCCTGGGAAAGATCGATCTGCTTCAACCCCGCAATGCACCTGAAGCTAGTTCTCCTCACTTTCCTTGCGCTTTTGACAAGTCATGCGACGAGCCTGGCCGCGGTGATTCCGAAACTTCCCTACACGATCACCAAACCAGGGCAGTACCAGTTGCTCAAAAGCTTGCGCTACACCGGCTCAGAAAATGCCATCACCGTGAATTGCGATGATGTGACGATCGATCTTCGGGGATTCACCATCGAAGGCGACGCGGCGGTTAAGGTGACCTCTCAGACTGCGGGCGTGGCTGCCCTCAACCGGAAGAACATCACGGTTCGGAACGGGACGATTCGCCACTTCTTCCGCGGCGTGTACTTCGAAGGAGAGGACGCTGCCGGCGGGCACTTGGTGGAGAACGTTCGCGTGGACCAGAGCGCGTTGCTGGGCATCCAGGTGAAAGGACAATACAGCATCGTGCGGTCGAATCGAATCACGACCGTGGAGAGTGCAACCGCTTTCAGCCTGGTCCGCTACGGAATTTTCGTCGAAGGCTCCGGCGCCCGCGTCTCGGGGAACGACATCCAGGGATTGGTTCCCGCGTCGAGCGGCTCCTATGCATACGGAATCTTTGCAAACGCTTCTGCGCGCGCATCGATTGATGACAACCGCGTGCACGCGCGGGCAAATCTGAGCTCCAACGCGTTCGGCATCTATGTGCAGAGTTCTCCGGCCAGCACGGTTCAGCGCAACCAAATCTCCAGCTTTTACGGCGGGGTATTCTTCAACTCCTCCTTATTCTGCAAATACCGCGACAATCTCTGCACCGATTGCAACGGCAATTACTCGGGCGGATCAGACGCGGGGAACAACCAGTAACAAAAGTCCGTCACTGCTTCGATATTGGGCAAAGGCCCGCCTTGCCTCCGGCCCTTGATCGTACATCCAAGATCGCTTGCTTAAAGCCACGCTTCGCTTTGGAGGGAATCGAGAGTGGGAGATGAGAATGTCTTCGCGCCCTTCATAAGACATTCAGCGGATCCTGCGGCAGACGCGCCAGCGTGAGAGAATGTCCGGACCGATTTCTCCCCTTCAGTTTTCCGCCGGTCGGCGGAAGCGTGTAGCGGTCTTCGTGACCTCCTTCGTCCAGCGAAATCACCATTTCGTTCCCTTCGATTCTCCATCTGCCAATGCGTTTTCCACCGGCGGTGTAAGTATGATCCGCATGGATCTCGACCGAAGCGGTATGGCCATCGGATTCGTTTTTGAAGGCCCAGAGTCCGACCACTGCTTCTTTTCCGCGTGCCAGGGGAGGCTGTTTCAATTGTTCGATAGCGGCTTTGATGCGTCCGGCGGTCTCGGCATCCTTTGCTTCTGTGGCCTTCTTCAGGAGTCGCTGCAATTCGGCGGCATAACGTTGGTTCACTGGCGCAATCGCCGCTGCAACCGCGCGGTCCCGGTCGAGGAGCGCTGCGTCGAGTTCGCGCGAGACCTCGCTTTCGGCAGCCGACAAAATCGGCGAGAGGAAGGAGCACGTCAGGCCCAGCAGAACGAGTGTATTCACGAGGGCGCATTCTCTCACTCCCGGTCCTCCGTTCAAGATTCGAGAAGCGCGCCGCATTCCGCCCGGTTTACCGACTTCGCCGAAATCCGCACATTGCCGAAGTGAAGACCGTCCGCGCGACCCGAATCTGCAATGACCCACGGACTCAGGTCTTCAGGACGCCGGCCAAACGAATACACACCGAGGAACAGGAGGGGGATCGCCTTCATGGCACAAACGAAATCCCGAAATAGGCGCTCGGCAAGTTCTTGCTGGCCTGAAATGTTGATGACTCGGCTCCCATCCTGCAGGAGCGATGATCGACTAGGCATCCTTACTTAAAATCCGGAACCGGATTTAGCGATTCGGACGACCTCACTTCCTGGAATCGCCGGCACGGTCTTTCGCCATTTGCCTCTAAACCATTCCGTCACCTGCCCGTTGTCAATCGTAAGCACCCCATCCTGGGTCCGGACCCGAAGATTGCCGTTCGAATAGATGATGTCGCCCGACGGGGTGCTTGCTGTGGCCACTGACCCGGGCGTTCTCCGCAAGGAGACGCTTCACCAGTGAGGACGAAATCCCCTCGTGTTTCCTGGGCGCTCTTGCCGTTGATCCAGAACACGGTGACGCGCCGACCGTCCTCCACATGCCTGGTCATATCGTACTCGGCTTGAACGGCCGGCTTGTCCGGTTGGTGATGTTTGCAGAACTCTTCGAAGGTTTCACCAATGCGTGCAGCCGCCGTAGTGCAAAGCAGGAGGAGGACGAATACGGTCTTCATCGGGTAGCTTCCGGAATGATTTTAGAAATCGGGCGGGCCAGGGCGCGTGCCAATTGAAACTCACAAATCCTGGACGGCCTGACCAGCCGCTTCTGGATTACGTAACGTCCAGGATCGACCGAAAATGCTTCCGGCTGCGCGCGGGCGCGTTGCGGAAAGGAGCGCGGGTCTCCGCCCGCGGGCTGGAATCGAGCGCGGAGCTGTTTGTGTCATTCGGAAAGTACTTTTGGTGATCCTTCCAGGAATCTGCGCGAAGTGCTAAACATGGTGGCCACCCGGAGCAATTCCTCGCTCCGGGTGGCAAGCGGTTCCATGCGGCTAGCCGACTACGCTCCCTTCTCCCCCGCCCGTGAGCGCCACAATCCCGCTACTCGACCCTCCCGTGTCACCTCCGGATCCGCCCGTATCTCCGCCAGGACCCGCGGGCGCCATCTCCTCGTCTTTCACTCGCTTCGGGCGCTGCACATGGCGCGCGCTC
>CBHXZU010000156.1:0-10166 GCA_966125105.1 uncultured Prosthecobacter sp. | reverse complement strand
TTTAAAATGGGGGGCGTTTATGGGGGGTTATTTTGCTGGGTGAAACCACTAACCCAACACGGGTTAATGCTGTGAAACGGCCGGTGTAATCGCCGGCAACGACGCAGCGTCGTTCTAAATGGGAAACGGTGCGGCAGCGGCGCCCGCCGATGCCGGCTGACCCAGATCTTTCGCGGCCGCGGGGCCTGCCGGCTGGGCCGGAGCGGGCGCGGCTGGTGCCGATGGCAAACCTGGCGCGCTGTCAGTTGGCGGCGTTGGCGGAGGTGGCGTGGCCAGCTTGGTCAGGCCGTGCTCGAGCAGGAGTTTCGAGTCATCCCAAATGCCGGGCTTGTTGGTGTGCAGCACCACGGACACCACTTCCTTCCCGCCCTTGTTTGCCGCGCTGACGAGAACCTGCTGCGCTGGACGGGTGAACCCCGTCTTTACCCCGATGCATTCCGGCATCCGGGAAAGAAGGCGGTTATGATTCCGAAAGAGAATCCATTCGTCGGCCTTGCGCATCCGCACCTCGGGCGTGGCGACGATTTCGCGGAAGAGCGGGTTTTTCATCGCGGTCAGGCCGATCCGCGCGAGATCCCGTGCCGTTGTATAATGGTGCGGGTCGTGGAGGCCGTGGGGGTTTTTAAAGTGGGAAGACTCGGCGCCAAGCGCATGCGCCCGCTGGGTCATCTTCTCCGCAAAAGCTTCCACGCTGCCCGCATTGTCCCGGGCCAGCGCCATGGCCACGTCGTTGGCGCTCTTGAGAAGGAGCGCGTAGAGCAGTTGGCGACGCGGATATTGCTCCCCCGGTTTGATGTACAGCGCGCTGGGTTCAACCTTTGTGTCTTCCAGTTGCACCGTCACCATCTTCTCGAGATCGCCGGCTTCTATGACGATCAGAGCGGTGAGTATTTTCGTTGCGCTGGCGGGGTACTCGAGCGCGTCCGCATTTTTCTCGTAGAGGACGTTTCCCGTCTCCGAATCCAGGACCATCGCGGAACGCGCGAAGATCGGCAGTTCACCGGGCCCAGCTGCTGGCTTCTTGTTGTCCGGACCGTCATCGCCATCCTCTGCGTTCTCGTCTTTGTCGGCGTTTGATTTCTCTGCGATCGGCTTCTTCGCGGGAGCCTTCGATGAGCTTGGTTTCTTGGTTGCGGCCGTGGCGGATCCGGCCAGGGCGAGACACACGAATAAAGAGACAATTAGCCGGCGCATATCAGATAGATTCAAATCTCGGGCAATCGTTGGCCGTTTACCATGAGCCACGCCACAGGTTTCGCGTGCGCCAGAACAGTCTCGTAAATGTTCTCGATGCTTTCCGTGAAAGGGATGGCGATCAAATCTGCGAGCGCGCCTGCTTCGATCCTGCCGGTCTGGATGCCCAAAGCCTTCGCGCCGTTGACCGTGGCCATGCTCAAGACTTCCTGCGCGTGGAGCCATGGGTGTCGGCGGGCGAGCTGGCGCATTTCGTCAAACATCGAGAGCGAGTCGGTGCTGGCGAGGCTATCCGTGCCGAGGCAGATATTCACTCCGGCTTCCTGGAGGCGGGCGAGCGGAAAGGGCGCGTGGCGGAAGTAGCGGTGGCTGCCAGGGCAGTGGACGATGCTCGGCCTGGAGGCGCGCGGCTGGCGCTCGAGCCATTCGAAATCGCTCTCGCCGAGCTCATTCATATGCGCGAGCAACCATCGCTCGGACAGCGCAGCCGAGCACGCAAGGTGCGCCAGCGGTGTCCGGCCGTGCTGGCAATCGTGCATCCAGCGACCGAGCTTTAACATGAAGTCGTGCAACTCTCCGCGACCGTGCCGAAACATCTCCCACTCTTCGCGCGACTCCGCGCAATGCGTGGTGACGGGCATTCCGAGATCCCCCGCGGCCTTGCTCGTAAGCTCGAACAGGGACGCGCTTGCCGTGTAGGGCGCGTGTGGGCTGAGTCCGAACCCGCCGATCCAGCCCGCTTTTTCCCCGAAAAAGGCGAGCGCTCCCGCCATCGTTTCCTCGCTCGTTTCGCGGTGGCGAATATCGATCATCTCGAAAAACCACCAGGCTCGAATCGGCGGCGCCGGCATGCGCAGCAGCAATTCCGGAAATGACTCGATGTTTGCCACCGTCGTGGTCCCCCACTTTCGCAGCTCGGCAAATCCTTTCGCGATTGCATCGAGATAGTCGTCGTCCGAGAGGCTCCGCTTCAGGGCATTGATGCGCCGGATCCACTCCGTGAAGCTGCGCTGCGGCAATATCGCGCGGCGCATCATCGTGTAATCGAGATGGCAATGCGCGTTGATCAAGCCGGGCATGAGCACGGATTCGCCGAGGTCGATGATTTCCCCCGCTTGATCGCGGAGTTCATTCCACGGGCCGACCGCAACGATCTTTTCGCCATCGACCACGAGCGCGCCGTTTTCGATGGGCGGAGAAGAAATCGGGAGGACGCAACGAGAACGCAGAATTACCGCCATGCAGCCCCCGTCACTCCGCTTCTCCCTTCACGATCTTGCGCGCGTTCGCGACCAGGATGTTGCACCCCTCGTGGCACCACAGCGGCAGGCTGCCGTCTGCCGGAGCCTGGAACTTCTCCGCGGGCAGGCTCGAGATCGGCAACCCGGGAGCGATTTGCCACAAGATGCTTTTGATACAGCCATTTCGCGGTTCGCACGTTTTTGCGATCACTGCCTGCGCCTGTTCATCCGAGATTTTTTGCGTCACGCGATACATCCCGGTCTGGCGGCCCAAGGTCTCGCGCAGGTCTGCTGGAACGAGTTCGTCCATGCGCTTTGCCAGCCAGACGCCGAGCATCGCCGGATAAAAGGCCTCCAGCGCTTTGCGCATCTCGATCACGTCCCTGGCGAAGAGCACCCACCCTCGCCGAAGGTTTGGCGCCGTCTTGAGGGGGCGATATGCGCCCGAGTCATCGAGATTCGCAAGGGACCGCGCAGCGGCCGGTCCTTCATGCACTGCCAGGCTCGCCAGGGCTGCGTCGGCTTCATGTCGCAACTCCCAGCCTGTGCCCTTCGGAGAGATTGCGATCTGACCGATCTTTCGGCCCCCGCTTTCCAACCACAGTTTCAGTTCCCTCGTGGTGTCACGCATCAGGCAACTCCGCGGTCGAAAGCTTCGACCTGATCCAGGACAACATCCGCAAAGCCGGGCTCCGTTCCGATCGAGCTTGCGTAAAAGAGATTCCGTCCGCGCAGTGCATAGGGATTGCGCGCGAAGACCGCGTTTCTATTCGTGCTCGCGGCGCCGAGCGACTTGTCGGCAATGCCGAGCAGGATCGGAATGTCTTCATAGCTGTGCAAACCGTCCGCAATAAAGAACGGGACGACCACGACATTCGGCTGCGTGGAAATGGAATCCCATTTCGAGATCAGTGGTTCTTCTTCCATGTAGGCACTGAAGACCTCGGCGTAGATGCCGAGGTGGCGGATTCGCTCCACCTCGCGCTTTGCCGCGACGGCGGAGTTGTCGTTCAGCCCGGTGCCGTGCCCGACGATGAACAAGCTCGTGGCCGAGGGCTGGATGCCCGGAGCCACGGCGGCGGCGCGTTGCAGGAGAAGATCTGTCATGCGCGGGTGGTTTCCCACGGGCGCGCAGTATTTGAGTGAACGGCCGTGCTGCACGGACTCGCGTCCGGAAATGCCGAGCTCTCGCGGAATCACCGTTTGGGTAAAGTAGCCTTCGCTGATGAAGTTCGGGACGACGTAGACTTTGGGTCGATCGATGCAATGGATCGCCTGCCGAAGGCTCGGCTCTTCTTTCCAAAACGCGCAATGCACTTCCCCAAAGACACCGCGGCGCTCGATCTCCTCCGCGAGCTCCCACGTGGGAGCGCTGCTGTCGGGATTCAGCGTGGAGCCGTGCCCGACGAGCAGCAAAGCGCTGTCCGATTTCTTCACCATTGTGCTCACCGCTACGTGCAACACACGGGAGTGTCGAATGGTTTCAAACCGGCAGCAACGCGACTGAATTCACACGCCGACGAGAGTTAGGCATTCGGTTTGCTTTGTCGTCGCGCTCCATGTTGAAAAACGCACGTTCGTTTGCCGTTCCCGCGAGCTTCTCCCAAGTTGAGCCGCTGGAGTCCCGAATCGCCCCTGCCGTTCTCGTAAATGGTGCCAACCTCCTCGGTGGCGCTGGCAACGACGACGTGGGCGAAACGTCTCTCGGAGACCACAGCGTTACCCTGGTCAAAGTGACATCCGGCCAGGCGCTGGTATGGTACAACGACGGAGTCATCACCGGGATTTCCTTCGGCGACGGCGCTGCGCTGCAAGTTTGGGGCGACAGCCACGGCGATATTGTCGGCAATCTTGCCGCCAACGGACGTCTGAGCGACTCGGATGCAGATCCGCTCAACGGCGAAGATGGAAACGTCCTGCTTGCGAATAATCTCGCGAGCTTAAAGATTTCACCGCTCTCTCCGGATAAGGGCAGCGCGCATCACATCATCACCGGTGGCTCCGTGAGCAATGTGGACGTGGCCGGGCAACTCGAGGGCATCTACGCAGGTGACGGCGCCTTCCACGTTGATTCAGACGCGCGAGCTGGCGCGACCGTTGGCGTCGACGTCGGGATCGACACGAATCCTCTCCAGCAAGGGCTTCAATCGAGCTTCAGCTTTGCCGAAGCCGGAGCGGCGATGAAGGCCGGCGCGTCGATCAAGAACGTGACGATCGCCATTGCGAAAGAACTTCAGCTCATCGCCGGAAACGGAAGTCCGCTCGGAACAGCGTCGCCGACGGTGGCGGGCGCCGCGGGTGGCGGGATTGAGGGTGTCACGCTAAAGAGCGCGTTTGTCGATCTCGCGAGCGACCCGAGCACTCCCAGCTACGCGCTGATTGCGGGCGACGGCGGCGGAGGCAAGACCGGCGGCGCGGGCGGAAGCATCGTGAAGGTCCTCGACGAAAGCAGCGTCGGTGCCGTGGTGCTGCATGGCGGTAACGGCGGCGCGGGTCTCTCCGGCAAGGGCGGTGATGGCGGCTGGATTCGCTCGCTCGATATGCGCAGCAACAGCGCGGGCTACGATATGGTCGCCGGCAATGGTGGCAGCGGCGCGCCCGGCGGAGCCGGCGGCAGCATCGTTACCGGCAACTTTACGAATCTTTCCCCCACGGGCGGAATTGTGAAAGCCGGAGACTTCAATGGCGATAACGCTGACGACCTGCTCTTCGTCGATACGTCGACCGGCGACATGGTCATCATGTTGAATGATGGCTCTGCGGGGCAATTCAGCCCGGCAGTGCAATACACGGATTTGCAAAATGCCCCCGTCATTGTGATCCCGAGTTTCGGGAGCACTCCCTCGGACGTCGCCGTGGGCGATGTCGATCGCGACGGAGACCTCGACTTCGTGGTGGCCTACAAGAACAGCGCGAATGTCGCTGTTTTGTTCAACAACGGCGATGGGTCTTTCTGGAACGATGTGGATGACCGTTGGGTATCAAAGGGCGTGAAGACGGACGGAGGAATTTCCCACGTTGCACTGGCATCCCTCGGCGGCTCGGCGGCACTCGACATCCTCGCCGTCGAAAACCAGGTCGGTTCATCGAAGCTTTATCGGTTGATCTCTTCGGGCGCGCTCACCGAGGAGATTGGTTTTGGCCCGGATGCGACGCCGCTGGCGTTTGGTTCGGAGGCGACGGACATCGTGGTGGTGCCCGGCCCTGCGGCGAAGGCCTTCGTTTCCTTCACGAACGGTCACATTGTGCAGCTTGCCGGGGGCAGCGCGCAGACCGATATCGGCCTCGCGGTGGCGGGAGGCGTCAGCGGCCTCGACGTGAGCGCTGACGGAACGCAACTGCTCGCGCTCGGCGCGAGCGGACGCTCGCTGGCGCTCTACGATATCACCAGCAGCACTCCTTCTCCTCTCGTCGCGCCGACTTTGAGTGGCGCGGGGCGCGGCTTGGTCGCGCATTTCGTGCACGATAGTGATCCCTCGACGCCGGACCAGATCACCGTCCTCTTCACGGCCGGCGGCGGCGCGCGCCTCGACACCTTTACTTTCACCGAAAGCGAAGAAGAGGGCGCACCGGGGACATGGTCTGTGCAGTCGCTTGCTTCGGCGAGCCCGTTGAAAAACTTCGACGTCGCCTATACCGGCGATGCCGCCGGGTTTGCCGTGCTCGGAGCGGCAGCCAATGAATTCGCCTTCGCGCCGGTAAATGGCGAGTTCGAAGAGTATTCGCTGCCGTTCTCCGGCAAGAGCGTCTTCCTCACCGCGGGAAATGGCGGGCTCGGACTGACGTTTGGAAAACTCGTGGGCAAAGGCGGCGCGGGCGGCGCCATCAGCGGCATCACCGTCGTGGCGAATGATATTGGCCTTGTGGCCGGCAATGGCGGCGACTCCACGAACTCCGCCGGCGGCGCTGGCGGTTCGGTGACCAATGGCGCATCCTTCGCTTCCACGGGTGGCGCCGTGCTGGCGAAGCTCATTGCCGATAGTTCGCTCTCGGTCGCAGCAGGCAATGGCGGAAACGCGTTGGCCGGTGGAACGAAGACGGCGTCCGGCGGCGCTGGCGGCAGCATTGGCGGATTGCGCGGCGAATTGACCGCGGGCACGATCTTCCTCGCGACCGGAAACGGCGGAAATGGCAACGGGGGCGCCGGTGGCGCTGGCGGCAGTGTGAACCGCGTTGAAATGGTCAACAACTCGGGCGATTTGTCGCTCGTGACCGGATCGGGCGGAAAGGCGCTCGCCGGCACCGCTGCGGGCGGCGCAGGCGGAAGCGTGTCCACGTTCTCATACGAACTGCGCCTCAACGAAACCGCGGAAGCCATCGAAGACAGCTACAGCGCAGGCCTCTTCGCAGGCGATGGCGGCACTTCGGTGGGGGGAGTTGGCGGCGCAGGTGGCAGCTTCTCGGGCATCTCGATCATCGCCGATCCTCCGCACCGGACGTATGATGATCCGACTGTGGAGCCGCCACTCGTCGATGCGGAACTCGACAGCACGTTCCACTTTGCGCTCCGTGCAGGAAATGGCGGACATGGCGCGTCGGGCGGTGCGGCCGGGTCGGCACGCGACCTCAGCGTGCAAATTGTGCACGATCAACACGTCGAGAAACTCGGCATCGTGCTGAATTATGCTGTCGCTGAAGTCTTCACCGGCCAGGGTGGAAATGGTTTTGCCGGCAACGGCGGGGCGGGCGGAGATGTGGTGAATGCCCGGTTCATCGGCATCACCGATATGGACCCTGATTCCGCAGATGATTATATGCCTGCGCTGCTGGTGGTGGCGCAGGACGGCGGAACCGGACCAGTCAAGGGCGGCAATGGCGGCAATCTATTTGGAATCAGCGCTTCAAACGCGCCCTTTGGGGGTGTGGCCGGATCCACCGTCGTTGCAACGAATATGCTCTCGGGCGCCGTGCTCGTGGGCGGAAACGGTGGCAATGGCGGATCGGGAGACGCTGGCAAGGGAGGTGATCTCTCGGCGTTGAAGGTCTCCGTGCAGGGCTACGGCCTCTATGCCTTCGCGGGCAATGGCGCCAACAGCACCGCAGCCAAAGGCGGCGCGGGCGGCGCCGTGAAGGATTCGATCCTCGCGCTCGTTTCGACGGTGAACGATGACGGAATGGTCGTGATCGGCGGCTCGGGTGGCCATGGCGCGACCGCTGGCGGCGCGGGTGGTGCCCTGCTGAAGCTCAAGCTCAATGGCCCGGTCGGCCGTGTCGACGGCTTTGATCAAACGACACTGGGACGCCCGATTACCCTGACTGCCGGCGACGGCGGCAATGCGACCGGCTCCGGCGGCAAGGCTGGCGCAGGTGGCGACATCAATGGAATCACGCAGACGAAGGACGTCTTCAGCACGATCAGCTCCATCATCGCGGGCAATGGCGGCAACGCAGCCAGCGGCGTCGGCGGGAAGGGCGGCAGCGTCCAGGCCGTGAAGACGCTCGGGTTCCTTGGCAAGCCTTCCACGGACTCCGGCCGTCTCGGCGTATTCGATGAAGACGGCGAAGTGCAGGGCATCTTCGTGGGCCGCGGTGGCACCGGCACGGTGGCTGGGGCCAATGGCAGTGTGACGGGTGTCTCCGCCCGGCAGATCGCGGCCATCTCGGCGCGGGCCGATGAAAACGGCTTCTTCGCCCCGGCTCTGAAAGTGTCCGGTGTGACGGCAGATGTCATCGGCTACGACCTCGACGCGGATGGCCTGTTCGATGGCGCCACGGCGAGCCCGGCCACGGGAGTGCCGATCGATGGCTTCCTGTTCGCCTCGTCGATCTCCGGCGTAACCGGCAGCCGCCCGGCGTTCACGTTCACAGCCTAAGAGGTAGAAGTTCATTCACACCGCCCGCCGCGCTCGTCGCGGCGGGCGGTGTTTTTTTTGCGGAGTTGGGCGGCCGCAATCGGGATTCCACGATTTTAGCGAGTCGAATGAAATAGGCTCTCGCGCTGAATAAATTTTGTAAATTCGAGCGACCCGGCGCCGGATTCGAGCAATCCGGTGGTCGATGCTAGCGATCTGGTGGTCGATTCGTGCTATCCGTCACGTCCTGCAAGTCGCGCGACAGCCGAAAATAGTGATCTGGCACCCGATTCGAGTCGCACGTGAGGCGGAAATGGTCGCGGGTCAGGAGGAATATGTCGCAGCTGAGGCGGAATATGTCGCGCGTGAGGAGAATAAAGTTGCGCATCGATCGGGAAAAGTTGCGCACCGAACGCAAAAAGTTGCGCACCGGCGGGCGAAAGTGACGCGCCGGCGCAAAAAAGCAGCGCACAACCTCGAAAAAGTGAACCGCGGAACGAGTAGAGCAGTTTCCGAACTGACGCGTGTTGAAGCTGCGTCGACGCTAGAAGCCCCGGGCCGAAATTATGTTACCTCTGGGATCGCGCGGGTGACGCCCGACGCGGCTGCTTCTCCTCTCGGCTCCGTTCTTCCCGTTGTTTCGGTGCAGCTTCCTCATCTTTGCCGCCAAACTTTGGAATGATCTTCGCCCGCCATGCGGGTTTCGAGAATTTCCCACGGGTTTCATATTCCAAGAGCTTGCTTACGGGGAAGAGGAGCACTCCCGGAAGTCCCTGCGCATTGAGCCGCATGTCGAAATCCAGGCGGTCGTCGAGGAACCCGATCTTTCCGTCCCCGATCATGGAGAAGCCGCGTCCCTCGATGACGAAGTCCTTCGTCTCGAGAAACCCGTCCGCGATGCTGAAGGTGGCCGAGGCGCGGCGCGCTTTTTGGTAGCCCATCCCCGGGACGAGCTTGTTCAGAATCTCGCTGAACGGTCCCAGGAAAGGGATGGCGAAGACGTGCCCTTCCATGACAGTGAGCTGTCCGTCACCGCGCATGATGCGTCCATCGTCGCCCGCGCCGGTAAAGTTGTAGTTGCCGCTCAGTTTGCCCTGCGATTCGTCGTAGTCGAAGTAGAGCTTGGTCAGCTTCGAGAAGTTGATGCCCTCGAACTCGAGCTGCGCGGCATGCCCGGGCTTCGACTTCAACAGGGAAATGTCCGCGTCGCCCTTCATGGTCCCGCCGAAGAGTTCCGCGCGGATGTCAGTCATCTTCATGCGTCCGTCGGCGAAGTTGAGCTTCCCCGTCACGTCCTCAAAGTGGAGGTCCTTTCCGCAAAAGGTGTAGTCGATGACCGGCGCGTTAAGCGTGATATCGAGTTTCGTGCGGCGGGGCGGCTTCCGCATGTCGACGATGCCGTCGATCAGCAGCATCGGCGGATTCTTCACGATCCGGTACGGGCGCAGATCGCCGACGAGATCGGGATCGATCCAAAGCGCGGCCTCCGTCGGGAACAATGCGCAGCGGACCTGGCGGATCGCGCACGTTCCCGCCTGGAGATCAAACGCGATCGCGCCACCGCCGATGCCTTCCTGGCGTTTGAGCAGGAAGTCATCGACGCTGAGGACGCGTCCGTTGTAGCGCAGGTTTGCCCGGGCGCTGAGTGCCTCGACGCCCCGGTAGCTGCACCGTCCGAGCAGGAGGTCGCCGCTGGCGGCGCAATCAAGCGGCGAGGGGCCGCGCGCGCTGAGCGAAATCTGCGGGGCATCGTGAAAGCGGAACTGGGCGAGGAGCTTTGCCGCTTCCTTGAAACGCGCCTGGAAAAGCGGAGAGAGTGTCTCCGGGTTTAAATTGCTCTTCAAGCCGAGGCGAAAATCCGGCGCGTTTGGACCCGCTCGTTGCTGGGCGTCGAGCCGCAACTCGCCGCCATTCGCGTGAAGAATGAGCACGTCGCGAG
>CBHXZU010000155.1:0-10180 GCA_966125105.1 uncultured Prosthecobacter sp. | reverse complement strand
GATGAGTCGCTCCGGCGCGCATTGACGCGCTTGCTGCGGGCGGAAGGTTACGAGGTATGTGGTTATGCATCGGCGGGCGAGTTTGCCCTGGCGCGCAGCGAAACACTCACCGGCTGCGTGCTCCTCGACGTGCGCATGCCCGGTCCGAGCGGGCTGGATCTGCAGGCTGCGATCGCGCGCAGTGAAAACCCGTTGCCGGTGATCTTCATGACCGGCCATGGCGACATCCCGATGAGCGTCCGCGCCATGAAAGCGGGAGCGATCGACTTCCTGACCAAGCCGATCGAGCGCGCGGAGCTTATTACCGCAGTGAAAGCCGCGCTGTCGGTGGAAGCCGAAACGCGGGCCGCGCGCCAACGTTCGCAGAACTGGCGCGCTCGTTATGAGACCCTCACCCCGCGCGAGCGCGACATCTTCGCCAGGGTGACGGAGGGGCAGCCGAACAAACAGATCGCGACCGAAACCGATAGCGCCGAGCGCACGGTGAAAGCGCATCGGGCGCGCGTCATGGAGAAGATGGGCGCGAACTCGCTCGCAGAACTCGTGCACATTTCCGACGTCATTGGCGTGAACGTTCGCGCGCAGGTTTAGTGAAATTGAGTGGCGTTCACGGTTTCGAGCCGTGTCCGTTGGGCGCAGCGAGCCACGCGCGGGGTTGCTCGGCGCGAGGAATGCAAGGCGAATAGGTCCGGTCCGATACCTCCGAAGTTTGCTAATTCGATCCGGCACAGTATCTGCCTCTGATTCCGTATGAGCAGCGTTCTGCAATCCTCGGCCGTGAAGGCGCCGACGATCGAAAAGCGATCCGGCGTGAGTTACCGCGCGTTCTACCGCGACTATGAACAGGCGAACCGGCCCGTGGTTTTGACGGACGCTCTCGCAGATTGGCCTGCCTTGGGGAAATGGACGCCCGAGTTTTTCGCCGAACAATACGGGGACAAAGAGTTCGAGATCGACGGCAAGGATTGGAAGCTAAAGGAGTTTGTCGCCGAAGTGCTTCGTTCCGATCCCGCGAACCCAGCGCCCTATTTGCGCAACCAGGTGCTGAAGGATCACTTTCCGGAACTGCTGCAGGATATTCGCCCGGATGCGCGGTTGTTTCAGCCAAACTGGATGGAGCGCCCGTACCGCAATGCAGTCTTCCGCGATCTGTTCCATCGCGGCTGCGCGATCGAGTTCTACCTGGGAGGGTCCGGTCGTGGGTTTCCGGTGCTGCATTGGGATGGTTACCACACGCACGCCTTCCTCATGCAGTTTTATGGCCGCAAGGAGTTCTACGTTTACGATCCCGGCCAAAGCGAATTGCTCTACCCGCGGCCGGACGTGCCGAACCTTTCGCAATGCGCCGACATTCACGGGGTGGACTTGCAGAAATACCCGCGTTTCGCGGAAGCGCGGCCCGCAGTGTTTGTGCTCGAACCGGGCGAAACTCTCTTCATCCCGAGCGGGTGGTGGCACACCACGCGCATGCTTTCGCCCTCGATATCGCTCTCGTGCAATGTCGGCAACGCCACCAATTGGCGCGCCATGCGCAAAGATCTGGTGGCAAAATCCTCCCGGCTCAATCGATGGAAAGCCACGGCCTACCTCACAATGAAGAGCACGCTCTTTACGCTGCAAGATCTCTTCGGCGGTCTGCCGTGGATATAGCGCCGGGTGCGCCTGCGTAAGGACGCGCTCCGCGGATCGTCAGTGCATTTCGTTCCGTGTTTGCGCGGGAGTTGGTCGAACCATGCCCCAGAGGGCAAATGAATGTGCCCTTAAGGACAATACCTTAACGCGCCATACGGCAGCTAGCCTCGGTGGCATGCTGTTCCTGCAGCCTCTCCTCCGCTCTCGACTGTCGGGAATGGAGGGCGTTCCTTGTCTTGCCCTCACGGTGGAGGAGAACGCTTCTTCTAGGGTTGGAAATCATTTTGGTTCGATTAGTGCCCGCTTGTTTATCTCCGCCGCCAGATACTGGCGTGAGTCACATCGGCTTTCGCTGCGCGCGCAGCGCGAAATGAAATCTTCCTAGACCGTCAATAACCCAAACCTATGAGACTGATTCTGAAGACCCTTGTCGGCGTGCTATGTGCCGTCGCGGCATTCGCGATCGGCGGTTGCGAGAGCGCAAACTCATCAAACCAGAAAGCGCTGCTTGCGGCGGCCGGTTTTCGTGCACGGACGCCCGAGACGGCGCGTCAGAAGGAACTCTACACGGCCGCACCTTCGTACCACATGCAGCGCATCGATGCGAAGGGGAAGGTCTTCTATGCTTACAAGGATGAGAAGGAAGGCGTGGCCTACGTCGGCGGTGAGGCCGAGTACCAGCGTTACCAGCAGTTAGCCGTGCAGCAGCGGATCGCGCGCGACCAATACATGGCCGCGCAGATGCAACGCGACATGGCTTACAACTGGTACGGAGCGTGGGGTCCACGCTTCTACTGGTAGCCGACTTTTCCCCTGCCCGCGACTTCGTAAACCCGTAGCTCCTCCGTCCGCGCGGAGCAGCCTCCGATCACCACATGCCTGGTCATGGTCGCTCTCGCGCAACCACGTGCGGAGCTTGTCCAAAATCGAAGGGCAACACGGCCTCTTGACCCAGCGGAACGTTTTCCGCGTCCTCATGCATCCCATTGCTACTACTTGCGTGTCCGGCGACGTATTGGGCGATTGTGATTCTCTCGCTCGTGGCGTTCACGGCGCGTGCCTCGGACCCACTTCCATCGTGGCGGGATACCGCGACGAAAAAGGCGATGGTGGCTTTCGTCGAAAAGGTCACCAAGGAGGGGACATCGGACTTTGTGCCTATTCCCGAACGCATCGCGACGTTCGACAATGACGGAACGCTCTGGGCGGAGCAGCCTATGTATTTCCAGTTCTTCTTCATTTTGGATCGCCTGAAGGCGCTTGCGCCTAAGCACCCTGAATGGCGGGAGAAGGAGCCGTTTGCTTCCGTCCTAAAGGGCGATTTGAAAGGAGCATTCGCGAGCGGAGAAAAGGGCGTGCTGGAAATGATGGCCATGACGCACAGCGGGATGACGACGGAGGAGTTTGAGAACGCGGTCTTGGAATGGATCTCGACTGCGAAGCATCCGAAATCGGGTCGGCCTTACGTCGAGATGGTTTATCAGCCCATGCCCGAGTTGCTCGCGTACCTGCGCGCCAATGGGTTCAAGACATTCATTGTCTCTGGCGGCGGCGTCGAGTTCATGCGGCCGTGGGCCCAGAAGACGACCATCATCGACATGAAGGAGGACTGGAACTCCATATTCCCCAGTCAGAAATGAGCACCCCCACACGACGATCCCAAGTTCGAGCAGCCGTCGTTGCTTTGCTGAGTGGTTTTTGCTGCGGCGCGACCGCGCAAGAAGATGGAAGCCCGAGAGAGCAGGCGCAGGCTTATTTCGAGGCCGACGACGCCCGCAAGGCAGTCGCGGTGTTGATTGAGGCTGCGCGGAAGGATCCGAAGGACCGCCTGATTGCCGCGCAGCTCTATGCCGGCATCCGCGACCACGTCTGGCATATTCCCCAGACGCTGCCGATTCCTCACGAGGGTCCCGTCTCGGCATTGGCCTTCTCCGCGGATGAAGCGTGGCTGGCGAGTGGCTCGGCATCGGGACAACTCTTCGTCTCGAGCACGCTGCCGCTCGATCCGGCTGAAGCGCAGGAGAAGCGCTTGGCGTTTCCGCAGGAGAGCGGGATTATCGGCGTGTGTTTTTCCCGGGACGGGAAGCGGCTGGGAGTGGCCACAAAGTCGCACGGCGCGCGGGTGATCGACCTTGCGTCAAAAGAGGTAGTTCTCTCCGCGCCAAAAATGACCGGAAACATTACGGTGTTCGCCACGGCGAAAAACGCGGATCTATTTGCCGTGGGAAGTGACCAGGGGTCGTTGCAGGTCCTGGATACCGCCGCGGCGAAGCTCGTGATGGATGCGGCTCCCCGCCTCGGCGAAATCACCGCCCTGGCGCTTTCTCGATCGGGGGAGAAGCTGGCGGCGGGTTGCGGTGACCGGGCCGCTCACGTCTGGGATATTTCGACGGGCCAGAAGATTGGAGCGGGAGTAGCTCACCAGGCCTCGCTGCGGTCGCTCGATTTCTCCTACGACGACCGTTACATTCTTTCCGCGGGGGAAGCGGGCGTGGTTCGTCTTTCCAATCCGGAGGAAGGAATTCTGGTGATGCCCGCCATCCAATGTCCGGCATTGGTAAAACACGCGTCCATCAGTCCGGATGGCTCGACAATCGCGACGATCCTCGACGACGGAAACGTGATGTTCTGGGATGCATTCACGGGAGCGAAGCGTCAGTTCAGCCTCCGTGAGGACGGACAGTTCAACGGGTTCTTCTGGTCACAATCCGGACTGTTCGGCGCCACCATTTCCGACGCCGGCCATTCCACTTTGTGGACTCTGCGCGACGGGACGCGGCGGGGGGAAACCATTCCGCAGGGTTCTCTCGTTATCACAGCGGCACTCGCGCCGGACTCGAAGCTATTCGCGAGTGGCTCGGCCGATGGAAAGGTTTACGTCTGGCGGACCGATGGCGGCATGCCGCTCCCCACCGTGCGGTCACATGCGGCACGGGCGAGGTCCGCATTCTACAGCGACGACGGAAAACATCTTGTCACCACTTCCGAGGATCACACCGCGCTCCATTGGATATCCGGACAGGTGGATCCGGCAGGCCCCGCGATGAAGCACGCGGGGCGCGTCACGTGTGGCACGTTCAATCGCGCTGCATCCCGCATTCTTACCTGCGACGACTCCGGCGTGGCCCAGCTTTGGGATCCGGCAACCAGCAAGCCCGATGGCGAGCCCTTTAAACACGAGGCGCCGGTTCAATGGGTGGATTTCGACGCAGAAGGGCAACGCTTTGTCAGCGCATCGGGGGACGCGGCTCGCATTTGGAATATCACCAATCGCGCCGCGCCGGTCGCGACGGTTCGGCACCCCGGGGAAAAGTCAGAGATCAAGTGCGCTCGCTTCAGCCTGAATGGGAAGTGGCTGGCCACCGCATCGACCGACGGGACGGCGCGCATTTGGGATGCGACTACTTTTGAGCCGGTCGGAAAGCCAATTCCGCGCGAGTTCCCCGTCCTCTGCGCGCGGTTCAGCCGCGACAGCAGCCGGTTGGTAGTGGCGGGCGAAGACGGACAGGCGGCGGTATACGACACAGCCACATGGCAGCTTGTAGGCACGCCGGTGCAGGCCCCCGGCCCGGTGTTCTCGGCAGTAATCACGCCCGACAACAACTTCCTCGTCATCTCCTCTCTGTTGCTCAACGCGGTGCAGTTTTTCGAAATCGCGACGGGCCGTCCTCTTGGTCAAGGCGTGCCGATTCCCACGCAGGCCACCTGCGTTGACCTCCATCTCCAGGACAAAGTGGTGGTCATTGCCTGCGATGACGGAACGGTCCGGGCCGTTGGCTCTCCATTTGTCGCGGAGGATGTGCCGAAGTGGGCGACGAACTTCGCCGAGATTCTCATCGGTTTGAAGAAGACCGGTCCCGACACGTTCGAGCATGTGGACGGTCATGCGGCGCAATTGCGATCGGCGTTCGCCACGGCCGGCTTTACCAAGGAGGGAGATTTCGAGCGGTTGGCGCGCTGGAAGCAGATAAACAGCCCGGAGCGAGCGGGCATGCCACGCTTCACGAGCACGATCGGCGCAAACATCCAGCGGCGGCTCGAAGATCGGTCAATCGATGCCTTGTTCGAATGTTATGAGGCCATTTCCAGCGATCCGCGAGTTCTGAGCGCGATCAGCTTGTTCCTGCCGAATCAGAAGCAGGGCGAATACATCGCGGATCTCGTCCTGAAGATGAACAACGTTGACGCGCTGTCCCGGGCGTACGCTGCGGGAACGTTGGTGCGTTCAGGCCGGAGCCAGGAGGCAGAAGTTGTCATGGCGAAAGCGCTGGAGCAGGCCCCGAACGATGTCACCGTCATCCGCCGAGTCGCAAAGGTTCACGCGCGCATGGCGAAGAAAGACTCGTCGATTGCGCTGTTTGAGAAGGCCGTGCAACTCGAGCCTAACTCCGCTGAGACGCGACGTTCGTACGGTTGGGCGCTTTACAACTTTCATCAGCCGAAAGATGCCGCCGTCCAGTTCCGGCTTGCGCAGGACCTCGTCGGGGAAATGGTCGACGATATCGTTGCCGGCCTGTGTTTGTGCGCCGTCGCGCAGGACGACATGGCTGGGGCAAAGGCGCAATTCAACCGCCTCGTCTCTATCGACCCATCGTGGAAGGAGGCAAATTACATTTCCGCCCTGCCGGGGTGGTCTCAACTCGAGTTGAGCCAGTTGGAGATCGTTCGGCGCGGGTTGTTCGCAAACCAGTAACGCAGTGAAACTCCGCAATTCACAGCCTCCCCATCCATGAAACCGAAGCGTCTCGGCTCAGCGCTCGTCCTCTTCCTGGCGAGCACCGCGCTAGCTCATGCTCAATTGGACCTTGGTTCCTCCACGTCGCGGACTCCTTACGACCAATATCTTGGCCCGATGTGGTCGGTATTCAGAAAGCTCAGTGGAGGACAACCTGACGTCGGTCTCGTCGAGCAATTGGTCCGCCAAGGGAAATCGTTCCGTTATGTCTACAAGGCCGATCAGCCTTATGTCCCGCAGGACCCCGAGGTGACGGAAAGCACGAAGGCGGGAGACTGCAAAGCGAAGTCGCTCTGGCTGGCGTCGAAGATGAACACGAAGAAGGTTCGTTACGTCATCGGCAAGGCGAAGGCGGGCAGCAACCTCAGCCACGCCTGGATCATCTGGGATGGTCCCGAAGGCTGGCTCGTGCTGGACGCGACATTTTATAGCCGGCCGCTCAATCCCGACCGGCTTTCATCGACGGAGTTCATTCCGATTTACTCGTATTCGCCGGGAGGCAGCTACGCGCACACGGTTAGTGGCGCGGCTCGCGGCGTCAAAAACGGCGACCATCTCTGAAGCAAACAACCGCGGGGCAGCGCGCCGCGCTGGATCCGCAACGCATCCTATCAATGCTCCTGCACACGCTCGCAAACAACTGGTGGCTCGTATTGCTCCGCGGGTTGGCCGCAATCGCTTTTGGTTTCATCGCCATGACATGGCCGGGGATCACCCTGATCTTCCTGCTCGTCTGCTATGGTGCCTACGCCCTGGCGGACGGTGTCATCGCGTTGATCGCCGCGTGCGCGGGAGGAACGATTGCGCCTCGGTGGTGGCTTGTGCTGGTCGGATTGCTCGGGCTCGCCGCGGGCATCGTTACGCTGGCCTATCCAGGGCTAACCGCCATCGTGATGCTGAACTTCCTGGCGATCTGGTGCGTCATCCGCGGAGTCCTGGAAATCATCGGAGCGATCACCTTGAGAAAGGAGATCGATAACGAGTGGATGCTCATCTTGAGCGGCGTGTTGTCGATCCTCGTGGGCATCTTCCTGCTCGCGCAACCCGGAGTGGGTTTGGTCGTGCTGATCTGGACGCTTGGTGCCTTCGGCATCGCGTTCGGGCTGCTCCTGGTCGGCTTCTCGCTGCGACTGCGCAAACACGCAACTTCCGCTTGAACGCGGAGCGGTCTCCGACCTCCGATCAAATATCGAGCCATACAACCCATCCCAGGAATTGTCCAATGGACCAGATCGCCCTTCGTGAAAAATTCCCATACGCGCACTTCCATCCCGAGGCGCATTTGCTGACCTGGTTCCCGAAGGGAGTTCTGAATAACGAACGCGCGGACGAAGTGCTGGACTTCCTGGAGTCCACCGAATCCGAAGGCGAACCATTCCATCGTTACACAGATATGTCCGGCTACACGCGCATCCAGATCGGGCTCGATCACGTTGTGCGCCTGGCAAGGCGGCGCCGGCGCGCTTACCAGGGGCTGCCGATCAAGTCGGCCTTCTACGCGGTCCGGCTCATCAGTGTGAGCATTGCAAAGATGTATGAGGAATTGATGGAGGGATCATTCATCAACGCGCGCACGTTTCGCGATCGCGCTGCCGCGGCTGATTGGCTCGGCGTCTCCGAGTCACTGCTTTGCGAGCCGAAGGAGAAACGCGGGAGTTCGACCTGATGTTCCGCTTCTACGGGCCGACGAAGGAGATCTTCGAGAAGACGCGGAAGCTGCCGGATATGGAGAAAGTGAAGTGACCGCAAACGGCCTGCTCTCTCTAGTGATGTTCGTTCCCAGGGCGACGCTCCACTGCCATGAAGTTAGGGACCGGCGTAGAAAAGTGAGGTCATCCTGAACGGAGCGGCGAGGAACGAGCCCGAAGTGAATCGAGGAGATGACCTCGCGCGCATGTATCGTCCACGAAGGAGATTCTCGATGGCACGTGGAAGTTCCCTGAGGCCGAGCCGGATCCGGCGAAGTAGCTGGCGCGGCAAACTTGCATCGGCGCCAAGGTGACGCCGCATGCGTCGCCCTTGGCGCGATCGACCGACTCTCCGCAGAAGTGCCGACATCCGAAAGAGTTTCGAGGCGCGATACCGCGGATATGGAACTTGAAACTCTCCAAGACCTCTACATCCACGAACTCAAAGATCTCCTGAGCGCCGAAAACCAATTGGTGAAGGCGCTACCCAAGATGGCCAAAGCGGCGGACAATGCGGAACTAAAGGCCGGTTTTCAAAAGCATCTCGCGGAAACCAAGGAGCACGCGAACCGGCTGGAGCAGTTGCTGAAGAGCCACGATGAATCGACGCGCGGTCCGAAGTGCAAAGGCATGGAAGGGCTGATCGAGGAGGGAAAGGAGATGATCGAGGAGGAAGCCGACGAAGAAGTGCGCGACGCCGGCCTCATCGCCGCGGCGCAACGTGTGGAGCATTATGAGATCGCCGGCTACGGTTGCGCGATCGCCTACGCGCAGACGCTCGGACTCAAGCAGGATGTCCAGGTGCTGAAACAGACGATTGCCGAAGAAGGCGCGACGGACAAAGCGCTGACCAAGGTGGCGCTTTCGGTCGTGAACTTAAAAGCAGCGAAGAAGGAGAGCACCCCTGCGAAGAACGGGAAGAAGAAGTAATCGCTGTGCTTCAAGCGCGTCAGGTGCTGCGTGACTTGCGCGCCTTCTTGTGACTCTCCACCGCTTTCGCGCAGAGATTATCAGAGACCTTCGCCAATTCCGCGTCCCGCTCCTCCGGTGACATCTCACGTCCGGTGGCTTCTTCGACTGCGTAGTCGATCATGCATTTCTTCGGCTGGTTTTCCTCGAAGATCTTCAGCGTCTTTTCGTCGAGCGCCATGATCTCGGCCACGGTGAGTTGGAGATCGCCGGGGAACTCTTCGTGAGGGCCTCCCAACAGCAGATCGAAGCGGATGAGGCTGGTGATGTATTCTGATAGATTGTCGAAGCCGAGAGCAGCCGCCCGCAGATTCATGGCTTCGCGATGCAGGCTGCGCAGCCACACGCGATGTTTCTCCTTCTTCACTTCGGAGATCTCGCCGAGCAGCGCGACCTCGTCGGGACCCATTAAGACGATTCTGTCCATCTGCTCGCGGTTCGATTTTCTTCCTTCCACGTAATTGCGATCGATCGCCAAGTCGACTGCGTGCTGCACGTTTGCAGGTTTGCGCGAGAGCGGTCCGGTCAGCGTATGCGCGCGCAGGCGGCGGAGATCGAAGGCGACGAGTTCGATGACGTAGCGCGAAAGGTTGACGCTCTTGAGTTCCTCAATCCGGCGAGTGACGGCGGGCATGAGTGCGCCGGGAGGACAGAGGTTGTAGGCAAAAACGGTGGAAGCTTTACGCCGAGTGGAGGACATGGGAAACGGTATCGATTTTTTGCTTTAGGCGCGGAAGAAAAGCAGAAAGCGCGCGCCCCTGGGAGCGCCCAGCCACAGCTTGGCACGGACGCGAGGAAATCGCGCGCAGCCGTCGCGCTCATGCATGCCCGAGCTGGGGCTCGGCGTTCCCAGGGGGCGCCGTGAATCATTCGCGGTTCGCAGAGATTGTCTGTGATCCCCAGAGGACGACCCCAAGCGATGAAACCTCGGCTGACGACCAAGGACCTTTTGAGAATAACCCGCCAAGCGTCGTGTCAATTTGCGAGGCGAAACAAATCCGCCTCCTCGGTCGGAGGTAAATTCTGCAACGCGAAACGACCCGTCTCCTGAATCGGGGGGCAATTCTGCGACGCAAAAGGACCCGCCTCCCTGGTCGGAGGTCAATTTTGCGACACGAAAGGACCCGCCTCCCTGGTCGGAGATCAATTTTGCGAC
>CBHXZU010000154.1:0-10189 GCA_966125105.1 uncultured Prosthecobacter sp. | reverse complement strand
AAGCCGTGCCGGTCGAAGTGCGCCTCTACCTCGACAGCCAGTGGCGGTGGCACTTGCGCCAGGGCCCGGTGCTGAGCGGCAGCGGCTTCACGCTGAAACCCTTCGGAAAATACAACGAGCGCCCCGTGGAGATGGCGGGCAAGAATTACGTCGCGGTGACTTTCCGCAGCCTGATCACGCCGGGGAAGGCGGGCAAAATCACGATTGGTCCCCTTCCAGTAAAGGCGACTTACTCCGAACAACGAGTGGGGCAGTTCGGAGTTTTCAGACAACCTGGCCGACCAAGAGATATCGAAATCACCGCGCCAGCGGTTGAACTGGACGCGGAGATCCTACCTGCGGTGGGACGGCCGGCCGACTTCGACGGCGCAATCGGCAAATTCACCTTCGAAGGCATCGGCACGCCAAATCGCGTCAATGTCGGTGAACCCGTGCAGATGGTTCTGAAAGTCGCGGGCGACGGAAACTTCGATCGCATCCCGGCGCCGAAGATCAGCGATCCCAATGGCTGGCGGGTCTACGACGGTGAAAACAAATTCGATTCCGATGACGAGCTTGGTTTCACCGGAACCAAGACCTTCACCATTCCCGTGGCACCCACCTCGCGCAAAACGCAGATGCCGGTGTTCAGCTTCTCCTTCTTCAATCCGGAGACGGGAAAATATCAAACGCTGAAGACGGCTGCGGCTCCATTGGCGGTGACCGGAAGCGCGCCGGCGCCCACGGCTCCTGCCGTGACCGACGCCCCGCCTGCCCAAGCCCCCGATCAACCGAAACCCACGCCAGCACCCGCCGCGCAGGACATCCTGGGAAACCTGC
Source organism: uncultured Prosthecobacter sp. (assembly GCA_966125105.1). Classification (GTDB taxonomy): domain Bacteria; phylum Verrucomicrobiota; class Verrucomicrobiia; order Chthoniobacterales; family Chthoniobacteraceae; genus SXWH01. The sequence continues at coordinate 9,370 of CBHXZU010000154.1, read as the reverse complement.
CCGATCGCGGTCCCATGTGGGCCCCGGGCCTGGCGTTTTCCACGCCGGCGCTGACGGGCTTGCTTTGTGCCCCGGTGCCCATCGTGGCTGCGGCGCTTTATTGGCGCCGACGCAATGCCGACCAGGTTGCGCGCCGCCGCCTGGAACTGAAGCGCGATCGCGCAGCTCACATTCAGACCATCCACTCGAGCAAGGACCCTGCGGAGTTCTACGACGCTGCGGCACATGTCCTCCAAATCGATGCGGCCCTGGCCAGCGGAAAAGAACCGCTCGCGTGCGAGCTCGACGACGTTGTCGCCGCTCGCAAACTCACGCCGTCAACGCAGACTGCCGTGGAAGAGCTTTTCAACGCGCGCGCCGCCCTAGTTTACGCGGGCGGACGCGGAAACGAAGCCGTGCGCGCCACGGATCGCGATCGCGTGCAGGAAACACTCGCCGAGTACGAGAGGAGCGAGCCGGTATGAAGCGCGTCTTCGCCCTGCTTCTTCTCCTTATCGCCTGCGCGCGAGCAGACGACTTTGCGCAGGCAAACCAGGCCTATGCCGCCGGGAACTTCGATGCCGCGCAAGCTGGCTACAAACGCGCGCTGAAAGAGGGCGACCACGCCAATGTCTGGTTCAATCGCGGCAACGCCTTGTTCCGGCTCGATCGTCTCGGCGAAGCGGCGCTGGCTTATGAGCGCGCGCTCCTCGCGCAGCCAAACCACCCCGAGGCTGCGGCGAACCTCAAATTCGTCCGTAATAAGGCCAACGGGAAAGTCGCCGAGGATCCCTGGATGGAAAAAGCGCTCCGTTATATCGAGCAGCCGCTCGCCTCGTGGCTACTCATCGGTGAGGCATGGCTGGGCATTGCTTTGATCGGGGTCGCGCTGGCCGGATACAAACGACGCGCGGCGCTCGTGTTTGGCATCCTGCTCACGGTTCTTGGAGCCGGCGGAATTGCCGCGCTGCAATACGCGCGAGGCGAGTTCGAGAAGATCGCGGTCACTTTGAAAGGCGTCGATGCCCGCACCGAACCAGCGGATCGGGCCGGCCTCGCGGAAGCGCTCGGCGCAAGCAGCCGCGTGCAAATTGTCTCCGACCAGGGAGATTGGACCTATTGCATTCTGCCCGGCGGCGGGCGTGGATGGGTCCCCTCAAATACGATCGAACGCATCATTGCGCAGAAGCGTTCGTAGGCCACTTTCTCGCGTGTTCCGCATGAACCGCTCTCTGCTGATTCTCGCACTCAGTTGTTTGCTGGGCGTCATGACCGTCTCCCGCGGCGCCGAGTGGCAGTCACAAGTCGATACGCGACCGGGCAAGTATCCGCTACCGCGCACTTTGCGGGCCGAATACGACTTCGGGTGGAGTGGCTTGAAGGCCGCCGACGCGACCGCGCATTATTTCCGGAAAAAAGGGCAGGCGTGCCTGGAACTCGTTGCCAAAACGACGGGACTCGCGCGGACGCTCTGGAAGATGGACACGAAAGGCCTGTCCGTGGTGAATGCGAGCTCGCTTCGCCCGCTAAAACTTACGCAAACGGAGACCTATTCGCGCAAGTCGGTCGATACGACCGTCGACTTCACACCTAAAGGACCGCGGCGGACGCGCGTAGTGAAGCCCGCGGACGACATCCTGGATAAGCCGAAGACGTTCAAAGTGGCGAACGCGCACGATCTTCACAGCGCATTCCTTTTCGTGCGAAGCCAGCGTCTCAAGGAAGGCGACCACATTCGCATGTGCGTCTTCCCTGGCAGTTCACCCTACCTCGCCGACGTGACGGTCGGTGAGCGGGAGAAGATCAAAGTCGCGAGCAAGGAGTGGAATGCGATCACGTGCGACATCCAATTGCGCGAAATCGAAAAGGACCTGAGCCTCATGGCCCACACGAAGTTCAAGCGGGCAAAAGTGTGGCTCTCCGACGATGCCGACCGCCTGCTCCTGCGCATCGAGGCGGATATCTTTGTCGGCAGCATCTTCGCGGAAATGCGCGAGGTGAAGTTCGAGGATGCGCAGCCCGGCACACGGAGAGTCGGGAAGAAGATCTCGCTCTCCGCATATTGATGTGGCCGAGGTGGCTCCTCCGCCTCGGAAGTATCCCCGTTACGCCGTTGGTTAGCTCCCCGACCCCGCTCCCGACCTGCGCCAGTGGCGGCTCCGACCCTTCCCGGCCCAGACACCGATCCGGTCGAAGCCACTCGCGACACCTGCTTCCACGAAGCAAGAGCGCCGGGTTGCCTTTCAGATTCTTCTCGCTGATCTAACGAATAATTCCCCGAAGATCGACCGAACGGTCGCGGCGGCGATTGGGGTCGTAGAACGGTCGCACGCCCGGCATTTCGCCGCGTCCAGGCAGAAGGTTCAGGTCGGCAAGCGTTTGCAGGTCGAGGCGACCGCTGCGCGGGAGGCGGTTCCGTGTCTGGTAGGAGAATATGGCCTCGCTGGTAAGCGTAGCGGGGAGTCCGTTTACCGCGCCCTGGTAGTAGCCGGAACGCGCGAGCAACGTTTGCGCCTTCCGGACGATGTCGAATTGTACCTCCACGGGCGCATTCGCGTAAGGAGTGCCGTGGAAGAAGGTCGCGTATTCGTCGTTGTCCACCGCGCTCGGGATGCGCGTCGGTGGCGGAACCGTCCCCGGTTCATACGGGTTGGTGCGTGCGCGGGGCGTGGCGCCAGCGTCGTCCTCCAGGTTTTGATCGCGCAGCAGATCCTGCCGCGGACGCGCCGTTCCGGGCGTTTGATTTTCCCCGGCTGGCGGAGGCGGATTGAGCTGGCCAGCTCCGCCCGGCTTGGGCGTTTTGGCTTTCGGCGGGGCTTCCGCCGTTTTCGGGCTGCCTCCCATGCCGAGGGCGGCGAGCGTTTCGTCGTCCATTTTTCCCGTGACGCTCAGTCCATTGCGAATCTGGAACCGGCGCAGCGCAGAGGTTGTTTCGGGCCCTTCATTCCCATCAACCTCGGCATAAAAGAACCCTTGCGATTTGAGGGCTGCTTGCACGTCGCGTACCCGGTCATCGGCGTAGGCCGCCAGGGAGAGTGCCAGGACGGCGAGGAAGGAGAGTTTCATGGCGAGTATTCCCGGAATATGACGCATGCAGGCAGCGGCGCATTCGGAAAATCGTCGGGGGGTGCTGGACGGAAAAGTTGCATTCGCCTGTAACCGGAATCGATTACAGGCGTTGGCGAGGATTGAATGAATATGCCTGTTTCCAAAACCGCCGTCGAAGACGCGCTCGCGACCACGCTGCTGACGAACCTCGGGGCCTTCCAATCCTTTGCCCGGAAGCGCTTGCACGACGATCACCTCGCCGCCGACGCCGTGCAGGAGAGTCTCTTGCGAGCCCTCAAGGCCGCGCCAGGCCTGAAGGATGATGCCAACCTCCTCGCCTGGTTTTACCGCATCCTCCGAAATGTCCTCACCGATCTGCACCGCCGCAATGGGAGGGAGCGGAACAAGCTGGACGAGTTCCAGCACGAGGCAGATACGCGCGATGCCGAAGTGGAGACGGCCGCTTGCGCGTGCCTGCGCGGACTTCTGCCCGCGCTGAAGCCCGAGTATGCCGACGCGATCCAGCGACTCGACCTCGGAGGGGAATCCCCGGACCAGGCGGCAGACGCCCTCGGCATCTCACGCAACACGCTAAAGGTGAGGCTGCATCGCGCGCGCCGGCAATTGCGGTCGCGGCTCGAGCAGACTTGCAAAACCTGCGCGACGCATGGCTGTCTCGATTGCACCTGCGAATCTTCGGAGGATGCAAAATGAGCGAGCCCAAGGAACACCAACCGCATTCTTGCTGCGGAGCCAATACGACCGCCGCTGCGCCTCCATCTGCAGAAACGGGATCCCATGAGTGCTGCCACGGCGCGGCTGCGTCGAAGGTGGAACCGCAGGAGAAGAGCTGCTGCGGAGGCGCGCCTCGTTCGGAAAGCAAGTCGGCCGCTGAAGCACCATCGGCAGACCACGGCGCTTGCTGCCACGACCACGCGAAGCACGACGAAACGCCGAAGCCCAAATGCTGCGGCCATGACGCTCCCGCAGAGCCTCGTCACGAACACCACGCCGCCCAGCACCACTGCTGTGGCCACGGCGAGAAGGTCACGCCATCCGCGCGGGCGAAGTATTTCTGCCCCATGTGCCCTGGAGTAGAATCCGATAAACCGGGCGACTGCCCCAAGTGCGGCATGCCGCTCGAGCGCAATCCCGCATGGAAGCCGGTGACGCTTTACCGCTGCCCGATGCATCCGGAAGTCGTTTCCGAAACGCCCGGCACCTGTCCGAAATGCGGTATGGCCCTGGAGGCGGAGGTGGCGGCGGACGACGAGGAAGACGCCGAGTATCGCGCCCTGAAAACGCGGCTCTGGTGGGGTGTTGCGCTCACCATGCCGGTGTTCATCGCCGGGATGGCGCACCTGTTTCCCAGTCTCGCAGCGCACCCGTGGATCGGGGGCAACGAGGGTCGCTGGATGCAGTTCATCCTTTCCGCTCCGGTCGTGCTCTGGGTGGGCGCGCCATTCCTGCTCCGCGGCTGGCGCTCGCTGATGACGCGCCAACTCAACATGTGGACGCTGATCATGCTCGGCGTCGGCGCCGCGTATCTCTTCAGCGCCATCGCGATGCTGGCTCCGCAGGTTTTTCCGCATAACCTGCATCATGGCGGGCATGTGCCCATCTATTTCGAAGCGGCGGCCGTGATCACCGTGCTCGTTCTCGTCGGCCAGGTGCTCGAGACAAGAGCGCGCCACCGGACCGGCTCGGCGATTCGCGCCTTGCTCGATCTCGCCCCGCCGCGGGCGCTGCGCATCGGAGTGAATGGCGACGAAGAGATTCCCCTGACCACGGTGCAATTGGGCGATCACTTGCGCGTGCGTCCCGGCGAAAAAGTGCCCGTGGACGGTATCGTGCAGGAAGGTCGCACATCGGTGGACGAGTCGATGATCACCGGCGAACCCGTTCCCGTGGAGAAAAGTCCAGGCGAGCGTGTCACCGGCGGGACCGTGAATGGCACCGGCTCAGTCGTGATGCGCGCCGAACGCGTGGGCTCGGACACATTGCTGGCGCAGATCATCGCGCTGGTTTCTGAGGCGCAACGCAGCCGCGCTTCGATCCAAAGTCTCGCCGATCGCGTCAGCGGTTATTTCGTTCCCGTGGTCGCCGCGATCGCCGTGCTCACGTTCGCGGCGTGGTGGGCTCTCGGCCCTGCACCGTCGCTGGCCCACGCGATCGTAAACGCGGTTTCCGTGCTGATCATTGCCTGCCCATGCGCTCTTGGTCTCGCCACACCCCTGAGCATCACCGTTGGCGTGGGCCGTGGCGCGCAGGCCGGCGTGCTTATTCGCAACGCGGAAGCTTTGGAACGCCTCGAGCGCGTGAACACGGTGGTGGTGGATAAGACGGGCACGCTCACCGCGGGCCATCCCCAATTGGAGGATATCGTTCCGGCTCCAGGGTTCCACGCGGATGAAGTGCTGCGAGTTGCCGCAGCCCTCGAGAGGCACAGCGAACATCCGCTTGCCGCGGCCGTGCTGCGCGCGGCGAAGGAGCGCGGGCTTCCTGAAACCACGGCCCATGATTTCGAGTCCGCTACCGCCGCTGGCGTGCGCGGCCATGTCGGAGAACACGCGGTGCTCATCGGCAAACACGCCTTTCTGCGAGAATCCGGAGTGAAGGGCGTCGAGGCGCTGGCCGTCATCGCGGAACCGCGAAACGCCGAAGGGAAGACGACAATCTTCGTGGCGATCGATGGCCAGGCCGCCGGGCTCCTGGTGCTCGCCGATCCCATCAAGGCCTCCACCCCGCAAGCCGTGGAGGATCTTCACGCGTTCGGCCTGCGTGTGGTGATGCTGACCGGAGATCAAAAAGCCACCGCGCAATACGTCGCCGATCGCCTAAAGATCGATGAAGTGAAAGCGGGCGTGACCGCCGCGCAAAAGCAGGAGTTCGTGCAAACCCAGCGCGCCGCCGGACGCCGCGTCGCCATGGCGGGTGACGGCGTGAACGATGCGCCCGCGCTTGCCGCCGCGGACGTGGGCATCGCAATGGGCAGCGGCACCGACGTCGCCATCCAGAGCGCGGGCCTCACCTTGCTCGGCGGTGACCTCCGCGGCATCGTGAAAGCGATTCACCTCAGCCGGGGCACCCTGCGCAACATCCGCCAGAACCTGGGCTTCGCCTTCGCTTACAACATGCTCGGCATCCCGATCGCCGCGGGCCTCTTCTACCCCATCTCAGGCCTCACGCTCAGCCCCATGCTCGCTGGCTTGGCCATGAGCATGAGTTCGCTATGCGTGGTCGGCAACGCCTTGCGCCTTCGCGCGCTGAAGCTCTGATCAACGGAAGCTGAATGACAGCAAGCACGCCTGCGGTGGCGTGGGCCTTTAGATCTGCGTAAGGGTGGGAGCGTTGGCAGGATTCCGGCAAATCTTTCCCGTGTCAGGAAACAGCTGAGCCGGCGATCGGGGTTAAAAACAACCATCCGGTGCCGGGCCAACGAATCAGCGGCAATGCGCAACCCCGCTCCCCAAGCGGGTTGCGCTCGAATACCACAACCATGAAACCATTCTTTGCATCCGCCGTCGCACTGGCGGCTTCCACATTGTTCATCGCTGAGGTCTCGGCGCAAAATTCGGTCACCACATCCACCGGCGTAGACGGATCGGCTGCCGTGTCCGCCGGCGTTTCAACAACAGCGGTCGGGACGATCAGCGAATACACCCCCAGCGGTCTGCTCATCTCCTCGCAATCGGGCGGGACCCCCGTTCGTTACAGCATCGACAAGACGACGACCTACGTTGACGAAACCGGAGCCCCGATCGCGGCAACGATGATCAAACCCGGCATCCCAGTGACCGTGCATTACACCCAATCCGGCGGACAAATGCTCGTCAGCCGCGTGGTGGTGCAACGCAGCACCGGTGCCGCGGCCACCACAACCACGACGACACCTGGAACCCCGACGGTAATTGAGAAGACGGTAACTCCGCCGCCGACCGTCGTGGAAAAGCCGGTACCCGTGCCGGTCGAAAAGAAGGTTTACGTTGACCGGCCCGTTGATCGCCCAGTCGTAGTCGAAAAGCCCGTGGTTGTTGAAAAGAAAGTCCCGGTGCCAGTGCCGGTGGAGACGACTCCCACAGTGAAAGAGAAGTCCACGACGACAACGACCACGACCGTTCCCAAGAGGAAAGTAAAGAAGGACGACGATGACGACGACGACAAGGATTAGTCGCCGCCCTCGCTCTTAAACTTCAAAGCCCGCCGAGCACACTCGGCGGGCTTTTTGTTCGTCAGATAGAGACATTCCCCGCGCGATCTCACTCAGCCGGGAGCGACGTGGAGGAGCAGCGCCTCAAGGCGCAGAAGGACTGCGAGACTACTCCCAGCGGACGTCGTCGAGGTAGAAGGTGATCGGTTTGCCGCCGCTCGCGAGGGTCCAGACGAAACCGGTTTTGATGCGCGTGAGGTCCTTCCCGGCAACGTCGATCTCGTAACGTTGCCAGTCATTCGTCAGCGAAACCTTGTCGAGTTTTCCCGTGGCGGTGTCGTGAAACTTCTTTGGCTTGCCGATCGTGCCGTAGAGGAAGGTGACCGCTTCGCCGCCGTTTTCGCCGCGGGCCCAGAAGGTGAGCTTCTTTGCGCCGGTCAGATCGTAGCCTCCGCCGCGATCCCCCCAATCGCCGGCGGGATTCTGCCAAACGACCCCGCCCCAGCCGTTGTCGGCTTCGAAGTCGCAACGCATGCAAGTTTTCCCGGAGCGCGGTTTCTCCGTGGAGGCAGGATTCACTTTAATCGACTTCGCATCGCCCATCCATCCGGCGGGGATGTAGGTCGCGGGATCGGTGTCTTCGGCGTAAACGGTGAAGGGAAGTGTGGCGTGCTGTCCCTTCGCAATCGTTACTGGCGCGTCGACGCGCAGAGGGACGTTGGCGACGGCGCCGCCGGCTTTGCCGTCATGCACCGTGGCGAACAAGCGATAGAGACCTCCTTCTTTGGGAAAGGTGATCGTCGCGCTCCGATTGTCGCTCTTGCTGATGGCGTCGGCGAATGTGGCGGGCGCCTCTTCTTTGTCTCCGCCGCTGCCGTATCACGGGCGTCGAGAGTCGCAGTAACGGTCGCTCCTGGTTTCGCTTTTCGATCGCCTTGCACGGTGAGCGACTTGATTTGCGGAACGCGGTTGGTGGGTGCCTTTCCGGTCCACAGTTCGGAGATTGCTTCCGCGGCGCCGAGCTTCGTGCCGTCGCTCAGGAACATGGAGAACCACGTCGAGGTGACTTCCTGCTTCTGTCCCCACAAGAACGCGTAGGAGCCGAGGCAGAGGCCTTCGGCACCGAGCACGGCCGCCTCGTAAACACGGCGATACACGGCCGCTTTCTCCGTGCTGGTTAGCTCGGGGTAGGCGTCGATCTCGTCCTTCTTGATCTCCCAGATGCCATTTGGACCGTATTCGGTGAGAATGTACGGCTTCGTGCCGCCGGCTTTGCGGTAGCGCTCGGCGACACTCGCGGCGCCGCCGTAGGAGTTGATGCCGAGGATGTCGACGTCCGGGCAGAGGGCGTGGAAGTTCCTCACCTTGTCGCCGCCGATCTCCGCAACGACGGTCATGGTCGGGTGCGCGGGATCGAGTTCCTTCACCATCCGGGCGAGGTTGTTGATCTGCCCCCAAACCGCGCCGTTTCTTCCCTGCGGGTCTTCCATCTCGTTGCCGAGTGCCCAGCAGAGCAGCGCGGGATGATTCTTATACTTCTCCACCACGGAGCGGATGTGGTCGCGCTGCTTGATCAATCCGGCGGCGTCGCTCCAGTCGAAGCCTTGTCGCACCTGGCCGAGCCAGATTCCGGCGGTGACGGTCAGGCCGAGCTTCTGCGCGCGATCGAGGATTTCGCCGAGGTGCTCATCACCCCACAAGCGAATCGAATTGCCGCCTGCCTTGGCCAATGACTCGAGCGCGTTCTCCCCTCCTCCTCCGCCTTTGATGAGGTAGGAAGCACCGCCGCGCTGGAGTTCGAAGCGTCCGTCCTTCTTTACGATTTGCACGGTCTCGGCGGATGCAACGTTGGCGAGGAGTTGCAGCGACAGGAGCGCGGCGCAGGCGACGGAAAGGCGGTTCATCTTGGAATGCTGGCAGGAGTCAGGGAGATAGGATTGACGGGATTGATCAGGTTTTACGGAAAGGTTGGGTAGCAGATCCAGCGACCGGATTTTTGTTGGAAGGCGCTACATGGCAATCTTGTGAGGACAGGCCGATCAAGAAGGACTTACAGTTCAAATGCGGCACTTCGTTCGACGTACGGAAAGCCAGTCATCCTGACCGAGTGTCGCGAGGAGAAGGACCCCGAGCCATCCACCACAGACATGTCGCCGGCGATGAGGTTGTCGTGAATGGTTCGGGGTCCTTCCT
>CBHXZU010000153.1:0-10212 GCA_966125105.1 uncultured Prosthecobacter sp. | reverse complement strand
CGCGAAACACAGTCGAGTATGGCAACAGCGTTTTTTCCCGTGCTGCACAACCCAGCCAAAAAAGATTTCGATCCCTACGACGAGGCAGACGCAGCGCCGTTGGACCTCACCGATTTGGCGGAATGCCACGATCAACTCGGCACCGTTTGCGCGGTGCACCATTGCACGCGCTTTCTCGACGAAGCCCCAATCGTGACCGCCACCTCCCGTGACGGCGACGCAGTGATCGCGAAGCGCGAACTCTTTCCGCACAGCTGGACGGCGATCGTGAGCCATACCTCTCCGAGCGACCGCGGCATTTCCGCCCGCGCGAACAAGCGGCGGATGGTGACAGTGCGTTATTGTCCCGCATGCCGCGAGGCGGCTGACCGCTGGTTCCGCGAGCACCTCGCGGCCTGAGCGGCCATCGCACTCACCCGCAAATTCCGGAAATCGTCCCGGTCCGATCCGGCCATGCCATAGCCCGCACTTCTCGCACCCGACCCAACCCCATGTTCACCCGACCGGCTTCCAGCGCCCGATGGCGCGCGCAGAATCAGGCCAAGCGGCTTGGAATGCGCGAATTAGCGACGATGACCTCGAAACGACTGCGTTCCTCAAGCGAAAGACGCACTGACATGCCTCCAGCCCCTCCGAAAGTCCTGATGGTCGACGTGGGCGGCACGTCAGTGAAAATGATGGCGTCGGACCATGAAGATTTCCGAAAAGTAAAGTCAGGCCGCGCCATGACGGCCGCCCAAATGGTGCAGGCTGTGATATCCGAGACCAAGGACTGGGAATACGACGTGGTTACCATCGGTTTCCCGGGCCTCATCCGAAACGGTCAGGTGGCCAGAAATCCCCTGAACCTCGGGGGCGAATGGGAGGGCTTCGACTTCGAGACCGCTTTCCGGCGCCCCGTGCGGCTAATCAACGACGCTGCCCTGCAAGCATTGGCAAACTACGAAAGCGGGCGTTTCCTCTTTGTCGGTCTCGGAACGAGCGTTGGCGCTACTTTGATCGTCGATGACGTCGTGGTTCCGGTGGAGGTTGGCCTGCTCCGCCTCTCCAAGTCGCAAGGTTTCATGGACCGGCTGAGCAAGGAGGCGTTGAACAGCCGCGGCCGCAAACGTTGGCAAACCGCCGTCGAGCGCGCCATTTTCCACCTGAAGGATTTGTTTTGGCCAGATCACGTGGTGATCGGGGGCGGAAACGCCAAGCTCCTGGAGCCCCTCCCCGAGGGCTGCGAGCGCGCCACGAACCAGGACGCTCTCAAAGGAGCGCTGCGACTTTGGCCCGGGTCCGACATGATCGCGATCCCGCACACCACGACCTGGCGAATTCACCGCGGGCCCTTTCCGTCCGCGTCGGGACCAGCCTAAGCTGGATGGGGGCCATTCCGGTCCACTCTGCAAAATTTGTCATCCGGCGCAACTCCCCGCAAACCGTGGAGTTTCTTCATCCGCTATGAAACAGCACATTCTTACTGTAGCGGCGGCAGCGCTGCTCGCGATTCCCACCTTCTCCTTTGGCCAGGATAAGCCCGCCGGCGATAAGCCCGCTGGTGATCGTCCGGCCGGCGAGCGCGGCCAACGCCCTGGCGGTCCTGGGCGCATGGACCCCGAAGCGCGCCTGAAGGCGATGACTGAGAAGCTCAGCCTCACCCAGGAGCAGCAGGACAAGATCAAAGCCGTTTGGGCAAAGGGCGCAGAAGACATGAAGGCCCTGCGTGAGAAGGGTCGGGACAATCTGACGGAAGAAGACCGCACAAAGATGCGAGAATCCTTCCAAAAGCAGAACGAAGAGGTGCAGGCGATTCTGACGCCTGAGCAGAAGGAGAAATACAAGGAAAGCTTCGGCCAGCGCCGCCGTGGCGAAGGTCGTCCGGGCGGCGCCCCGGGCGGTGGCGAGAAGAAGCCCCAATAACCGGCAAAAGATTCAGCCCAACTAACCCAAAGAGGCGGGTCGCCCTGTGCGTCCCGCCTCTTTCCTTTTTTCCAAGCATTTGTGATCGGAGGAATGCGCCGATGCGCCGGGCCGTTGGCCCTTAATGCATTCTATTTTATCCTACCCAATGCGTTGCGCTGGGCTGGTATGCGATCGGGCCTTCGGCCCTCAAAGGCATAGTCTGCGAATGCAATCGCGGTTTTCAGGCTGGATGTGGACCGTCCAAAGGTAATCGCGTGCGCCATTCCAACTCGGCCACCCAACTCAAATGCGCCCTTCTCCCTCGCTAAGGGATCGCCGCTTTTCGGATACTCCCGGCGATGAAAGTCGCTGTTCGCTCCCTGATCCTCTTCCCCCTCGTGGCCGCCGCTGCTGCGCCCGCGAGCAAAGACAAGGACGATCCCAACGCCCCGGTGAGCTATTTCAAAAAGGTGCGCCCCATCCTCCAGGCGCAATGCCAGGGCTGTCATCAGCCGGCGAAGGCGAAGGGCGGTTACATTATGACGGACTTCGCCAAGTTGCTCGAAGGCGGCGATGACGCGCAGGAGGCGGGAAAGAAGGCGATCATCCCAGGCAAGCCGGACGAGTCGCACCTCGTGCAGCAAATCATTCCAAAGAACGGCGAAGCGGAAATGCCTCCGAAAAAGGCGCCCCTGCACGATACGGAGATCGCGTTGATCAAACGTTGGATCGCCGAAGGAGCAAAGGACGACACGCCGCCAAACGCGAAGCAACGCTTCGATGCGGCGCATCCGCCGATCTATTCGCGTCCGCCGGTGATTACCTCGCTCGACTTTTCGCCGGATGGCTCGCTCCTCGCGGTAGCTGGCTTTCACGAAGTGCTCCTGTGGAAGGCCGACGGCTCCGAATTAGTCACGCGACTCGTGGGACTCAGCGAACGCGTGCAGAGCGTCAAGTTTTCGCCGGACGGCGCTCAACTCGCGGTAGCGGCGGGCCGGCCCGCGCAGATGGGCGAGGTGCAGATCTGGTACGTCGCCAAGCGCGTGCTGAAACTCTCCGTCCCCTTCGGCTACGACACCGTTTACGGCGTGGATTGGTCGCCGGACGGCAAGCTCGTGAGCTTCGGCGCCCCGGATAACAGCCTGCGCGCGCTCGACACCACCAACGGCAAACTGGTGCTCCAGCAATCTTCCCATAACGACTGGGTGCTCGATACCGCTTTCACGAAAGACGGGACGAAAATCGTCAGCGTCGGACGCGACATGACGACCAAACTGACGGAAGTCGCATCGCAGCGCTTCATCGACAACATCAGCAGCATCACCCCCGGCGCGCTGCGGGGCGGACTGCATACGGTCGCGCGGCATCCCGAGCGCGACGAATTTCTCGTCGGCGGAAGCGACGGCGTGCCACAGGCCTACCGGATTGAGCGCAAGGTGCAGCGCCGGATTGGCGACAATGCGCTATGCATCCGCAAGTGGCCTTCCATGGAAGGGCGCATTTACGACATGGCATTCTCGCCCGATGGAAAAAAGTTTGCCGCTTCTTCATCCCTCGACGGCAGAGGCGCGGTGAACCTCTATAACTACGACTTCAACACGACCATGCCGGAGGAGTTCGTGAAGATCGAGGGCAAGGCCGTGGCCGAGCGCTCGGAGGAGGAGAAAAAGAAACTCGAAGAGCATTATCGCAGCGATACGAAGTTGCTGGGCAGTGTGCCGCTGGAGACCGGAGTTTACGCGGTGGATTTCAGCAAAGACGGCAGCACCGTTGCTGCGGCCGGGGAAGATGGAAAGGTTCGCTTGATTTCGGTGGCCGACGCCAAGGTGATCAAGGAGTTCACGCCTGTGCCGATCTCGAGCGCGACTGCGCAGCAATAAGAGGCCGTCGACGGTTGATGGTTTCGACGTGATCAACAAGAAGGACGCGGCAAGCACGCTTGCGCCGCAGTGCGGTCCGCCAGAGCTGCTTTGCGTCCCATTCAAGCGAGAAACTGCCTTCTCAGCCCGCTATCCAAAGTTCCGCATCCCTCTTCAGCCGAGGTCGTTTGTGAATGGCTCGCGTGGACCGCTCTGGCGAGCCGTGCTACGGCGCAAGCGTGCTTGCCGCGCCTATAGCTGCGGAGAACTTCTTTCCACGCCTTGCGATGTTTTGCACAGGCTCCAAGGCAATCTCTCAGCGGTGGGGCGAAGCACGATCACTTCCCAGAAGTCGAGAGATGCCGCGATCGCTCCGAAGACCGCTTGTGTCTTTGGCCTGAGCGCGTAGAGCTACACGGTTCAATTCATGGATTCCCGTAGTATTCGTTCCCTGGCCCTCGTCGGCTCCGCGTGTCTGCTCGTCGCATGCGAAAAGCAATCACCCAACAGTTCCAGCGCACAGCCGGCTCCGCCGCAGCACACAGGCGGGATCATTCCCGGCATCACTGGGAAGCCCGCGGAAAACATTGATGCTGCGGACAAGGTGTTAGCCGCAAAGCTGACGGCGGTGAAATGCCCGGTGCAGGAAGAAATCTACGCATTTCGCCTGAAGGTGAGGCAGGCTTATAACAACAAGCGCTTCGATGAACTGGAAACCATCGCGAGCGATCTGAGGAAAACCAAGGAAACTTTCGGCAACGGCTCCTGGAAGATTGTGCAATTCTACGACTCGTTTGAGTGCCGCGAAGACGAGTCGGAGAGCATGTGGAAACTGCACGATTCCATTCACCGCGATTGGGTCGCAACCAAGCGAAACTCCGTGACGGCCAAAGTCGCCCTGGCCGACTTCCTCCTGGACTATGCTTGGCGTGCTCGCGGCAATGATTATTCCGACACCGTGACGGAAGAAGGCTGGCGTCTCTTTCGCGAACGACTGGCCGGAGCCCGCGACGTGCTGCGCGAAGCGAGCGCTTTGCCGGAAAAGGATCCCGTATGGGGCAACGTCGCTCTCAAGGTGGCCCGCGGCCAGGAATGGAAGGCAACGGACATTGACACCCTGCTGGACGAAATCACCGCCGCCGAACCAAAATTCTGGGGATATCACACCGAGCGCGCCTTCTCCCTGCTTCCCCGTTGGTATGGCAAGGATGGTGATTGGGAGGCCTTCGCGGAAAAAACTTCGGCGCGTCCGGATGGGCTTGGCGACGAGCTATACGCCCGCATCGTGATTCACCTCCGCGGCTATTACGAAAACGTTTTCAAGGAAACCAAAGCGTCCTGGCAAAAGACGAAGGCTGGATTGCGGATCATGCTGCAAAAGTACCCGCAATCTTTGGAAATCCTCAGTGCGGCCGCGCTTGTCGCCGGAACCGCGCAGGATCGCCCGTTCGCCAAGGAAATGTTCGACAAGATCGGCGGCCGATACCTGGCCTCCACGTGGCGAAAGCCGGAGCGGTTCGCTCATTTCAAGCACTGGGCAGATACCGGGAACTGGTAAGCGCTTCCGCTCACTGCGATCGCGTCCGGCGAATAGGATGCGCCAATGACTCGAGGACGCGCCATTGACGCGACGTCCGCGGAGTGCTGCATGAGCACCACCCGTGAAACGCATCGCATTTCTCCGTCAAGTTCTTGCGGCGTCACTCCTTCTGCTCGCGTGCGCCGCGGCGCGCGCGGAGAGTCGTAAGCCCAATGTCGTGATCATCCTCAGCGATGACCAGGGCTGGGGCGACCTGAGCATCAATGGGAATACCAACCTCAGCACGCCGAACATCGACGGGCTGGCGCGAACGGGAGTCTCGTTCGATCGATTTTTCGTCTGCGCCGTGTGTGCCCCGACGCGAGCGGAGTTTCTCACGGGGCGGTATCATTCGCGCTCAGGCGTGCGCGGTGTTTCGACCGGTCAGGAGCGGATGAACACTGACGAAAAAACACTGGCCGACACCTTCAAAGCGGCAGGCTATGCGACGGGCGCATTTGGAAAATGGCACAACGGAAGCCAGTGGCCGTATCATCCGAATGCGCGCGGTTTCGACGAATACTACGGATTCACCTCGGGGCATTGGGGCGAGTACTTCGATCCGCCGCTCGATCACAACGGAAAACCGGAACGCGGAAAGGGCTTCATCGCGGACGACCTGACGAATCACGCCATCGGCTTCATCGAGAAAAACAAAGATCGGCCGTTCCTCTGCTACCTTCCGCTCAACACGCCGCACTCCCCGTTTGCCGTCCCGCAAAAAGACTGGCTCCGCTTCAAGGATAAGCCGCTCCCCTTGCGCGCCCGGGAAGCCGCGGCGGAAAAGACCGATGAGACGCGCTGCGTTTTGGCCATGTGCGAGAACATCGACCAGAATGTGGGCCGCGTGCTGCAGCGGCTCGATTCTCTCGGGCTCGCGGACAACACGATCGTCGTCTATTTCTGCGACAACGGCCCAAACACCGCGCGCTGGAATGGCGGGATGAAGGGTCGCAAGGGCTCAGTGGATGAAGGAGGATTGCGCTCGCCCTTGTTCATTCGCTGGCCGCTGAAATTGCCGACCGGGCACGTGGTGAAGGAGATCGCCGGAGCGATCGATCTGCTGCCGACCCTCGCCTCGCTCGCGGCGATCGAGCGTGTGGGGGACAAGCCGCTCGACGGGCGCGATCTCACGCCCCTGCTCATGGGCGAGAATCGGCAATGGCAGGAGCGCATCATCTTCGGACATCAAAATGGAAATGTGAGCGCGCGATCGCAGCATTACCGACTCGACGCGCGCGGGGGCCTCTTCGACATGGAAAGCGATCCGGGCCAAACCCGCGACATCGCGACGGAGCGTCCGGAAATCGCGGCGAAACTGCTAACCGCGGTGAACGCGTGGCGCGGGGATGTGCTCGGGAATACCGGCGGGAAACCCGCGCCGGATGACCGGCCTTACCCAGTGGGCTACACCGAATTTCCGAGGACTCCCCTGCCCGCGCGCGACGGCATTCCGCGGGGCGGAATCAAGCGGAGTGCCAGCGCCCCGAATTGCTCCTACTTCGTGAATTGGACCAAGCTGGAAGACTCGATGACTTGGGACATCGAGGTGGCCAGCAACGGGAATTACTCGGTGGAAATCCTCTACACGTGTCCGGAAGCGGACGCGGGATCGACCGTTCAGCTCAGCTTTGGCGACAACAAGCTGGAAGGCAAAGTGACGCCGGGGTGGAATCCGCCGCTCTACACCAACCAGGACACGATTCCGCGCCCACCGGCGGAATCGAAGATGAAGGAGTTTCGACCGCTGAACATGGGAACGATGCGGCTGGAAAAAGGCCGCGGCTTACTCGCGCTAAAGGCGTTGGAGATTCCCGGGAAGAGCGTGATGGATGTGCGCGCGGTGAATCTAACGCTGCAGCGGTGACGGGATAACGGGCCCAAGGTCAGCCCGGCCAATTCGCCAAAGGCGCGATTGCTGCTTAGACTGCAGTCCCAGCTCTCTTCGCCATGTATCGCCTTTATCTCTCGCTGATCCTCGCAGCTGGCGCGCTTTCCACTGCGCGGGCCGATCTCTTTGTCAGCAGCTTCTCGCAGCACAGCATCCGCCGGTACGACGAGGCGACCGGGGCGTCGCTGGGGACTTTCGTTTCCGCGGGAAGCGGAGGTTTGCAGGCTCCGCACCGCAGCCTTTTCGGTCCTGACGGCGCGTTCTACGTGGCGAGCGCGAACAACGATCGCATCCTCCGCTACGACGGCGCCACGGGCGCTTACCTCGGCGTGTTCGCGCAGGCGCCGCAACTCGATTACCCCGTCGATTTTCAATGGGGGCCAGACGACAATCTCTACGTCAGCAGCCAATTAAACGACAGCATCGTGCGGTTCAATGGAACGACCGGCGCATTCATCGATGTCTTTGTTGCGGCTGGGAGCGGCGGGCTCGACGGGCCATCGGGGATCCAGTTTTACAATGGCGACCTGTTCGTCGCAGGAAGGTTCAGCAATGCAGCCTACCGCTATGACGGAACGACCGGTGCCTTTGAGCTGACGATTGGCTCAGGCGTGCTGAACACCGCGTTCGGATTGGATTTTGGTCCGGATGGAAATCTCTATGTGGCGAGCGGCGCAGCGAACCGGATCAATCGGTTCAACCCCATCACCGGTGCGGATCTCGGGGCGTTTGTGGCCACGGCCTCCGGTGGACTGTCATCGCCGATCGGCATCGAGTTTGGAACGTCGGGAGAGCTCTTCGCGGCGAGTTTCAACACGGATTCAATCAAGGCCTACAACGGCACGACGGGCGCGTTTCTCGGAGATCGAGTGGCCGCGGGAAGTGATGGGCTGGATTCGCCGAATTACTTCACGGTAGCCGTGCCGGAGCCCGGCTCGACGGTGCTGTCGGCATTTGGTTACGCCGCAGCTGTCTCGTTGCGCCGTCGACGCCGGGCATAACGCGAGGAATCAGCGGACGCCGGGCTATCGCATCATTCGGCTATAGTCATCCGGGTGAGTGATCCAAACCTCGTGCTTTCGCAAGCGCGCCATCAATTCTTGCACAGTCGTCTCGACGTCCGCATCCGCGGCCACACAAATCGTCGCAATCGGCTCGGAATCATCCGGCCAAGGTCCGTCGCCGACCCGGCTCCACCTCGGAATGAATGGAATGACGCCAGCCGGAGTTTTCGGTCTGCGTCCCTCCATGAGATCGGCAAGACCATAAATCCTGCCCGCCTGCGGGACCTCTTCCTGCCAGCGCATCAGATCTCTTCCCAGTTCCATCAGCACCGTGTTTTTGCTTGGCGAGACAACGGCCAGCAGAGTCTCAAGTTCGTGACGGCTGGGAGGTAGCGGTGGCGGTTCGGGGCGGGGCTCCGGGCCCCGATTTCCTTCCAAGCGTCGAAACTCCTCATCTGCTTTATCGTCTGCGTTCATGGTGGAATACTGGGTCGAAATCGCCTCTCCCGACAAACCGGTCGCCACGAGACGCCATACTTTCCGGACTCCGATGCAAATCTATGGTGTATTCCGCCGTCGCGGGATTCGCGCGAGGCGCCACAAAGGCCTTTGACCTCGGCGGGAATGCCTCCTCTCTCTGGGAGCCGTTAACAAATGGTTCGCGGGTTTCAGATTTCTAGACGTTCAAGACGCTCGGAACCATTCAGACACTGCCGGCACTCTTAGCCGAGATCGGATATTCCGTTCTCGCACCCGCTTTAAAACTTCGCGCAAACTCACCTCAATGCGCGCAGACCTTCACCTGCATTCGAAACACAGCGGACCGGCAACGGAGTGGTTGTTTCGACGCATCGGGCTTCCCGCGAGTTACGCGGAGCCGCGCTCGCTTTACGACAAGGCACGCGAGCGCGGCATGGATTTTTTCACGCTTACCGATCGCGACACGCTGGATGGCTGCCTCTCCATCGCCGACCGACCCGGAGTGTTCCTGGGCGAGGAAGTCACGGCGCAGTTTCCCGAAGACCGGCTGAAGGTGCATGTGCTCGTGTGGGGGCAAACGGAGGACGAGCACCGCGAGATTCAGCGGCTGAAGGAAAACATCTACGACCTGCAGCGCTACCTCGCGCAGCGCGATCTCGCGCATGCAGTGGCGCATCCGCTGCATCATGCGGATCACATGCTACGAATCGCGCACGTGGAGAAGCTGATCCTCCTCTTCCGCCATTTCGAAGGCGTGAACGGCACGCGCGACAATCTCACCAGCGAAGTCGCGCGCTTTGTCCTGAAGAATTTGTCGCCGGCGAAGATCGATGAGCTCGCCGATCGTCATGGCCTGACGCCAACGCACGAGCGCGCTTGGCAGAAAGTCCTGGTCGGCGGCAGCAATGATTTCAGCGGCATCTATGCAGCGCGGGCATGGACGCAGACGACCGCCGGCACCGATCCCGCGAGCTTCCTGCGCGAGGTCCGGGAAGGACGCTGCGAAGGCGGCGGGTTGGGCGGCAATCCGCTCATTCACGCGCACGCGCTCTACGGGCGCGTTTACGAGTTCGCGTCGGAGAAGTTTGCGGGCTTCGACACGAGCGGACTCGTGGGCAAGGCATTCTCGCGCTTCATGGAGGGTGAAAACCCCACGGAGTTTTCCTTCGGCGAAAAGATCGGCTTCATCGCGCAGGGGATTGTCACCGGCCAGATCTTCGAACTCGCGAAGCCGGCGCGCGCGAGTTTGTGGAAGCAATTCTCTGCAACCTTCCGCGACGACGACCTGCAGGACCTCCTCGCCCGCGACACCGATGGCATCACGGAATCCGAGCGGCGCGCCTTCATCACCGCGTGTCTTTATGCGGATCGGCTGCTCTACCGTTTCTTCGGCGCGTTTGTAAAACAAGTGAGCGGCGGACGCCTGATCGAGGCGATCCAGCAGATCTCCATCCTCGTGCCGGTGCTGCTTTCGCTAGCGCCGTACTTCGTCGCATTTCGCCGTCTCGCGCC
>CBHXZU010000152.1:0-10225 GCA_966125105.1 uncultured Prosthecobacter sp. | reverse complement strand
CGAAGCGGTTGCGCGGCAGGCCGGTATCGAGAACGGTGACCTTGCGGCGGGCACGCCCGAGCTGCAGGGCGCCGGCGAGACCGGCAAAACTGCCGCCGATGATGATGACGTCATTCATAGTGATGGGCTAGCTTGAGGTTCAGATGATTTCTATTGCGTCGGCGACTTCTGACGCGCGTTGACCGTTGGATGCTCCATAACTGGTGTGAACTCCTCGCACACGGACAGCGCCGCTGCGGCGCAGATCGCCCGCTGCGCTGTTCGTCTCGACCGCCGGAGTGGATTGTTTTGTTTGCGCCTCCGCGCCGCAGATCGCGACGAGCAGCGCACTGGCGGCGAAAAGAAAAGTAGCAGTGAACGTCTTCATGAGAGTGTATATACCCATCTTAGGGCGCAGCTTCTTTTGAATGCTCCAGTAGTTAAAAGGGCTATTTGCTGAGGGCTAGGGCCGCCGTTTCGAGGTCCGAAAGGATGGCGGACCACCGTTGTTCACCAAGAGTTTTGACCACGGTGCTTTGAGCTGACCGCCAGGCCGGCATGAATTTCTCAACCTGTTTTCGGCCTTTGGTTGTAATCGCCAGCTCCACGCGTCGACCGCGCCCGCCGCCATCTGCCGTCACCAAACCATCCCGCTCCAATGGCTGAAGATTCCGTGCGAGTGACGTGCGTTCCAGCCCAAGGCAATCGCTCAATTCCGCCATCGCCCAACTTTCTTTTGCATTCAACGCCAGCAAAATCGTCCCCTGGGTGGGGCGGATTCCATGCCGCCGCATCTCCGCGTCAAAAAACTGCGTCACCGCCCGCGTTACCCAACGCAAGTTAAAGCAGACGCAGTTCTCCGGGGCCGAAAAGTCCAACGGTTTCACGCTCATGGTGTGCATATACACTACTTGATGCGTCGGAGTCAAGGACGATGATCGATTCAATTGCGCGCCGCGGACGGAATCTGCAGCCGGGCAACGGGGCCGATTATCGAGATGAAGGACAGTCCCAGTTGCCGATCAAGGCCTCGCGATCACGCGGTAGAATCGTTTCGAAGGCGGAGGAAACGTAGCGTCGGTGACCACAGCAGGGTTCCCTGTCCCCGCGACCTCCGCCCCCACCTGCGTCCAAGCGGTTGCAGTGAGATTGTCGGAATACTCCACGCGATAACGCATTCCGATTACGGTTGGGAATGTTACGCGCCACGTTGAGCCGAACTTGGAAACCAAGTGCGCAAACCTGCTCGTCGGATCTGTCGGAGAGGTTCCGGCACGGAACTCGAACAGGTCTGTCGTGCCATCCGCATCCGTGTCAGCGGACTCAGGATTCAGCGTGGCGGGGTCGAGCCCATGTTCGAGTTCGAAGTCGTCGGGCAACTGATCGCCGTCGGAGTCGGTGGTACTATACGGCTTGTAGATGGAGAAGGTATCGGTTTCCGTCCCGCTCGCCTGAAGCATGCGGACATCCATTTGCGGACCATTCACATCGATGACCATGGTCCCCAGCACCTTGAGGTTCACCGCCATTGCCGGGTGATCCAAAGCAGGAGTGCCCGCTGGATCCAGCGCAGAAGCATTTCCGGAGACCATGTAGACGGCACCATTGCGCGCTGGGGGAAGATCGGCAGGCTTCAAATACGGTCCGTCGGTCAATCGTCGGCCCAGCGTGCTACTCTTCTTCATTAGGTCGCTGAAGGTTGATGAGGGGCCGTAGTGGTCCGCCATGAACCACGACCTCTGGTAATTTCGACCGTCACCGCAAAGGACCAAATCCACTCCAAACTGTTCCAGAATTGGAACGATATTAGTCCGCATTTCGATCTGCCGCGTGACAGTATCAGAGTTCGCTGAACCTTTCGAATACGGCGGGTGGTGCCAAAACGCGAGCTTCCAGCGGGCTTGGGTAGCGGCGAGATCTGCTCGCAACCAATTCGTCATCGCCCCAGTGCCAGATCGATCGGAGGTCATCGAGTCCAGGCAAACAAAGTGAATGTTTCCGTAATCGAAGGAATAATACTGTTCGGTGCCACTCGCGATGCCGCCGCACTCTCCGCCGGTCGGCAGTTGAAAGACCGAATAATAAGCGATGGCGGGGTTATGAGTGCTCGAACCATTCGTCTCGTGATTGCCGAGCGTCGGCCAAGCACACGTCCGCCGCAGCACGGAAGCATACGTATTGAAAGTGGACTGATACTCAGAATCCGCCCCAGTGAGGCTGGTCCCGTCGCCCAACATCAACATCACATCCGTGCCGCGAGCGCCGGTGTAGGTGACGTAGGCATCCCTGGTGCTCGTTTGCCCAGTGCCGGAAAACCCAAAAGTGCCAAGCGCCCAAATCCGAGTCGGCTTTGCGCGGCCCGGCAGAGGCGGGGTGGTGAAATACGTATTGCTGTCGTTCCCTGCATTCATCGAGCCATGGGTGCCCACCCCGTAGTAGTATCGGGTGTTAGGCTCCAAGCCGGTGAGTCGAACCGCATGATCGGTAGCGGGCACCGACTCATCGGCGATCGAGGCCAGCGCCCCCAGGGTCTTGCCGAAACGAACCCGCGCCGGGTGCGTCTCCGAGGAGCGCCAGCAGATAGTCACTCCCTGTGGGGATGCCATTTGCACATAGGGCTGCCTGGTAATGGTGGATGTCACTAGGGGCGTGACATTCACGCGGACAGTTGAAGAAATGGCGCTCTGGAGGCTATCGGAGACGGCGAGAAGCTGGAGGTCGCGCGGACCAGGCCCGGAATAGGACCAGGGGAAGCTGAATGGCGCGCTGGTGTCGCGACCGAGATAGGCCCCATCCACATAGAAATCCACATAGCTAACGACGGCCGTGCCTTCCAGGACGGCGGTGATAGGAATGACTCCCGCGTCGTAGAGGGTCGCGTTTTTCGACGGAGACGAAACGGAGACGCCGATCGTGGTTGCGGGCCGTGGAGCGACGGCGATCTGGATCGGAGCGGACTCTTGTCGGCGCCCACGCCGATCCACCACCGCGGCGGAAACCGCGTAGTTCCCCGCCCCACCCGGACTCCAATAGAAGTCGAATGGCCCATTCGCCATGGAATGCAGAGGCAGGCCGTTGACGAGAAATTCGACTCGTTCAATGGGGTCGCTCCCCAAGGTAACTTGCGCAGTGAGCGGAATGACGCACGGCAGGGTAGCCGTCACGCCATTGATGGGCGGAAGCAAACTGATCGATGGTGGCTCGCCTCCCACGGGACTTCCCGTCGAAAACTCCCGAACCGGCCCAGGCACGCGGTTTACTCCATCCGTGACGGCAGCGTGCCATGCGTAGCGGCGACCAGATTCGGGCGTGGTCCATAAAGTCTGCGCAGAATCGCCGGTGGACAAACCTGTCGCGGTGCCAACGACGGCGTCGGGCGAAAGCAACGGGCTATTCCAACGCACGGTAAAGTCGCTGTCGGCATCCGTTTCGAAAATCCCGAGGGTTGGCGAATACGTCTGCACTCGGATCTGCCCGCGGAGTGGCGAGAAGGTGAGGAGTCGCATCCATCCGTCCCCCCCATTTGGTCGTGCATTGAACTCGGCCGAGAGCGTGGAAACGTAGGATCCCCCACTGGCGGTCACCGATCGCGACTCGCCGGTTCCCCCGCCACGAAGGATCAATGCGCGATTGGGGGAAGTCGTCGAATCCAGGTAGCCGTCTCCTTGCGTCACGATGACAAATTGCCGCTGCGGATGGGCTGCCTGGAGATCCTCGATCCATTGCGAACTCTCGAAGCGATCCCACAAGAGGACGCCCATGTCGACGCCGCCCGCCCGAAAGAAAAGTGCCGCGCTTTTATCGCTCGCGGCGACATACCACGGCTTGTTGCCATAGCGACTCGTCCCGAAGTTCGGTTGATAGTGAAATGTAGCATCACTCCCCGGGGCGAGGCCGAACGGAATGCCAAAGGGAAGGCCGGTGGTGGCCGGATCATCCAATCGAGTAAATGCCTGGCTCGCGGCCGCCCACCTCGTTGAATCGAGAACCGGCGCTATTCCCCCAGTCTGCGCAACGCAAACGATGCCCTTCGCCACTCGGTTCGCCACGATCCAATCGAGCATGGCATTCAGCGTCGAGGGTGCGCCTCCATTCGTGGAGGTGATGTAGTTGGTCAGGTCCGGAAGAACGGCGATGGTGAAGTCGCCGGCATCTCTCGGGATTTCTCGCCCGAGGAACTCCGCCGACAAGACCTCCCCCGTTTCGCCGGTGACGCTGGCCTTGAGAGGCACGGGCGCACTCACGACGGCATTGTGCGGCGGGTCGAGCAGAGTGATTGCCGGCGGGGGATTTTTCATGAGGCTCACACCCGCCGTGGGCTGCGCTCCGTTCTTGAGCCGCGCGTGCAACGAAGAAGAACCGCTATCGACCACGACGCCTCCAGCAACCGAGGACCACCGAGCGACCAGGCCGGAAGCGTTGTGAATTTCTTTGAGCCGATCCGCCGCAATGTCGGCTTGTTCTCTCGCAACCGACCAGATCCTCGTCTCGTCCACGCTTCCATGGAAAGATCCACCTACCTCCGGGGCCATGGCGGTGCCGATCGAGAGGGTGTACGCCGAAAAAAAGGAAACCGGCCCGCTGGTTCCAAAGGGTTGAAAGACTCCATCAACGTAGAGCCTTAAACCCGATGGACCGCCGGTGAGCGCGACGTGACACCATTTGCCGTACTCAATCGGAGAGATGCTCACGATGGATGGTTCTCCCGCCGCGAAGCTGTCCGAACCCGCAACAATTCGTCCATCAGTCGGTCGCACGCCGATGTACCACCACCTGCCCATGGCGAGGATTGGAGCAATGGGGCCATTTGAACTGTAAACCCCCGCCCGGCCAGGACCGTCGCAGCGGAACCACGTTTCAGCGGTGAAACTGGCGAGCGAGAACTCATCGGTCGCGGGCGCTTCCACGAAATCATCGATGCCATCCAGGTAGATTCCGTCGTTGCCCGGGATGGGCGCGACGTCCCAGACGAGGTCGTTCGAAGCGCCTGTCGCTCCGGTGGTCGTGGTGGTGACCACATTGATGACATAGCGTCCCGGGGATGTGGGCGTGAAGTCGATCGACCACGGCGCGGACGTGGACTCCCCGATCTTGATCCCATTCACGTAAAATTCCACACGGCTGATATTGCCGGTCGCAGCAGCCGTCAGCGTCGCCGAGCCTCCCGCATGAGGGACGGACCCAGCCGTGAGATTCGTGACCGGAACGGGCGCCGCCGAGGCAGGATGGCCGATCGTCCAGCGCGCGCCAGAAATCGTGCCGGTAGCGGCTACGGATCCTGTGCTCGCAATCTGGGTTCCGCTTCCTTCATCCATCGCCCAGCGCGCAAGCAGGCCGGGGTCATTGAAAACCGCGCGCCAACGGTCGGCGGCGATTGCCGCCTGTCCGCGCGCATGATTCCAGATCCGGACCTCGTCAAGGTAGCCATGAAATGCGCCGCTCTGCTCGGATTGCGAAATAGGCCAGGATCCCAACATCGTGTGTTGGCCGGCAGCAGCGGCAGGGATGATGGACGTCGCGATCGATCCGTCCGCTTGGCCATCCACGTAAAGGCGCAATGCAACGCCATCGTAAGTGACCGCGACGTGGCGCCATTCCCCGAAGGGCAACGCCGTGTTTCCAACCAACGTGACGGAAGGCTGAGAATATTGCGTGTCGCCGATGCGAGCCACGAGCTTCCCCGTATCGGGCCGCACTCCCAACACATAGTTAGCCTGGACGAGATTCAGGCCACCTCGCGCAACGAGCGGAACGATTCCCGTGTTATAGGTAGACTGTGTCCCACTCCCATCGCGGCAAACCCAGGCTTCGATCGTGAATCGCTCCGTCGCGAGTGGAGCGTCTGCCGGCATCCGGACTGAGTCGTCCACGCCGTCAAAATAGAGACCCTCTCCTCCGGTTGGCGGGAACATCTGCAATGCAACCCGATGCGTGCTCGTCAAGCCTTGGTTATCCGTCGCAACCGCTCGCAAATGCTTGAGCCCAATTTCCTGGCCAACGACGACAAAGTCGTAAGGAGCAGAGGTATCTTCCCCGACCTTTATGCTGCCGAGATACAGCTCGACCTTCTGCACGGCGCCATCGGCGTCATTCGCTGCCACCGAAACCTGGAACGGTGCCGAGATGGGGAAGATCGCTTGGGCAGCAGGAGATTGGATGGTCACCGATGGAGGCACGCCTGTGGGCGGCGGGAGACCGGTCGTCCAGGTAGTGTTGTTGTTCGCGAAGCCCATCAGCCGCGGGTCGCTTCCAGTGCCCGCAGAAGTAATTCCGGTGCCTTCAGAGAAAGTCCATCGTGAGATGAGACCGTCGGCGGTGGCGAATTGCTGAGCGCGCGCGCCGGCGATTTCTGAGCCAGTGCGATCATGATTCCACAGCCGCACTTCATCGATGAACCCTCTAAAGTACGCTCGGCTGTCAGACTCCGGCCCTCCCGCAACGTGGAGGAGCAAGTACATGAAATCTGGCAGCGGTCTCGCGATGTCGCCCTCCAAGTGGAGAACACCGTCGAGGTAGACGCGAAAGCGGTTACCGTCACACGTCATGGCGGCATGCTGCCAAACGCCCGTTCCGACCGGGGTGCTTCCTTCCAGGATGAGGAGGTCCGATGCCGTCTGGAACACGCCGACAAGGACATTGTCGGAGGCTCGGATGCCAACAATGGCCCGAAGATCATTGAAGGTGCTCAACGCAAGAATCGTCCCTCCAATAATGTTTGCGCGAGAAGTCAGACGGCTCGTCTGCGCGATTCCTTCGCGTCGGAACCAAGCCTCGGCGGTGAACTTCCCGCCGGTGAATTGAAAATTTTGGTCCCCGCCCGCTCCCGCGAGGTCGCCCACTCCATCGAAGTAAAGCGCGCCAGCTCCCGGCGGAGGCGTGACGTTCACCCGGACCGTTTGCGATGTGCCGGCGGCGCCGGTCGCATCAATGGCCACCGCGCACACCCAATGGGTGCCCACCGGTGCCGCGGACCAATTGAAGGAAAATGGTGCCTCGGCATCCTCTCCAAGCTTGCCGAGCTGGCTCCAAAACTCCACCCGCTGCACCGGCCCGTCCGCATCATTTGCGGTGGCTTGCAGATTGAGGACTGTGTCGCGGGCGATCGTCACCTCCGCAGAGGGAGCATCCAGGCTCACGGTCGGCACGCTCCCCGCCACTACGGCCGGGTTTCCCAGCGACACCACATTGGGAGTAATCACCGCATCAAGGGGCGTGTTTCCAGTCGCCAACAGCGTCCCGCCCCCAATGCCATCCATGGGCCAGCGAGAAACCAATCCCGGGGCATTCGGAACACTCGAATGCATGGCGCCGGCGATCGACCCGATTGAGCGCGGGTGATTCCAAATTCGCACTTCATCGAGCGCGCCGTGAAAGATCCCCCCAAACGTCGGGCCTGTGACGTAGTTGCTCGTGCTCCTCGCGCCGAACGTCAACCGCTTTACGCCTCCCGCCAGAGGAGGCGTGAGCGCGAGCACTTCCGACTCGAGCGCGCCATCGAGGAAGAGTCGCAATGCTTCACCATCGTAGGTTACCGCCGCGTGGTGCCATTCGCCGCGGGTAATGGCGGTGCGGCCGAACAGGAGCGAATCGCCAAACCCAGCGACCAGCCTGTTGTCGGAGGGTCGAATTCCGAGCAGGTAGTTTGTGTCGTAAGCAGTTGAGCCGCGGCTCACCAACGTCACGCACGGGATCGCCGCATTTCCAAGGGGCACCGGCTTCCCGCTGCCATCCATGAAAAAGCGCGTCTCCACGGTGAACCGCTGGAGTTCTGATTGGGGGTTGTTTCCTGCATCTGCATAAGCGCTGTCGCCATCAAAAAAGACGGCCTCGTTTCCGACTGCGGGCATAACGCCAACGGTCAATCCACCGGCGGTTCCATTGCGCAGGCCCGTGTTGTCCTCCGCCACGGCGCGAACGACAAAGATCCCGTGAGTGTCCGGGACCCATTCCATCTCGTAGGGCGCTGTAGCGTCCTCGCCGATCTTTGTGTGATTTGCGTAGAACTCGACTTTCGCGACCGTGCCGTCGGGATCGCTCGCGGAAGCAGCAAATTGAACCGGCGTGCCGGGAGTCACGGAAAGCGGCGAAACCGGACTGGAGAGACTCGCCAGCGGCCCCGAGGCTCCGAGTGGCGGCACGTCCGTGGAATAGGAAGCGCCATTCGCGAGCGTGCTCGAAATCCGGCGCGCCCCATCGCTGTTGGTGGAGAGGTTTGCCGAGTCGTCGAATCCCCAGCGCGCGAGAAGTCCGGGCGCGAAGGTGATTGCCGCGAAGCGATTTTGCGCCAGTTCCGCAGGCGAGAGCGCGCGATTCCAAATCCGCGCCTCATCGATCCACCCCTTCCACGAGCCATAGGTTTGCCCTTGGTAAATGACCTGGCCGAGCCGGGTGCCTTCCGGTGTGATGGACAATTCCATGGCGGCCGCTTTTTCCGCCACTTGGACACCATCGACATACAATCGCAGCGTGCTGCCATCGTAGGAGAAAGCGCCATGATGCCACTCGTCCACGGGCACGGCGGAGGGCGCGAGGAGAGAGACGCGACCGCCGGGCGTGCCCATGACCTGTCCGTGCAATTTGCCACTCGCGTCCGTTCCGAGAAAGTAGTTTGCCGCGTTGCCGCGCACGATGAGCGGATAGGAACTTGTCACATTTACGGTGACGGTGCCCCCGCCGATCTGACGTTTGAACCAAGTCTCAATGGTGAATTGCTGAATCGCCAATGCGGAGTCATGGCCGAGAGCGACGTGATCATTCACGCCGTCGAGCAACACGGAATCCGCCTGCGCGCGAGAGGCGCATAGCAGGATCAGAATTGAGGCAAGCCAACCCCGGATGAGGAGAGGCACACGGGAACAATATTGAGGGAGCACGATGGGAATTCTCGAGTTACCAGGTTAGAAGGGCGCAAGCAAACCTGCCCACTTCGGTTTTGGAGCGTCATCTCGGAAGGGAAGAATGGCAAGGTCACAGACGCATGCCTCTTTTGGGCCAGATGGAGCCGCGCGCGGATCTGCGGTCCGGGCACTCGAATCTGCACCACCCACTCCCGAGTGTGCACCGCCCGCTCTGGGACCGTAACCGCCCGCTTTCGAACCGTAACCACGCGCTTTCGAGCGGTAACCACGCGCTTTCGAATCTCCAATGCTCGCGCTCGGGTGGTAACCAACCGCTTTCCGGCGATAACCACGCGCGCTCGAGCGATAACTTGCTGCGCGCGACTGATAACACGCCGCGCATCCCCGATTACCTCCCGCGCTGGCATGGAAACACGCCGCGCTCGGCCGGAAACACGCTGCGCTTCAGCGTTAACAGGTCGCGCTCGACCCTAAACTCGAGGCGGATCGGCCTAAATTGGCTGCGTAAGGGCCTTCAGCCCAAAGGGTGGGCGAAGCCCAGCAACGCCCGACGGAGATGCACGCCGATGCGTCGAGCCGTTGGCCCTGTGCATAGTTTTTTCCGTTACCCAGCGGATGCGCTGGGCTGGTATGCGTTCGGGCCTTCGGCCCTCCAATGCATTCCCACTCCGCGCAATCGCGGTTTTCAGGTTCAACGCCCGCGCGGGGCGGCACGTTTAGATCGTGAGGATGATCGCCATGTCCGACTCGAATTGGCCGGACTGCAGAAGGATCGCCGGCGGTGCGCCGACCGATTTGAAATCTTTGAAGGCGCGTTCGATCGAGGTGTCCACCTCCTGGTTCCCCGTGGATCGCGTGAGCGTGATCTGCTGAACACTTCCCGTAGGACTGATTTTGATGTGCACGCGCGCCGTGAGCTCCTGCCCACTCCCTTCGCCGACGAGCGGCTTGTAGAGATTCCACGTCACACGAAAACGCTCTCCGACCGCGGCGTAATACGTCTGCCGCTCGGCCGCGACCGCCGCGCCGTTGGGTGCTCCAGAGCGCCCGCTTCCCTGCTCCGTCGAGCTTCGATCCGATCCCTCTGCATTTGTGCCGTTGCCAGTCGCCGCGGTGGTCGCCGTGGCCGATCGCGTCGGAGTGGGTGTTAAAGAAGGCGCCGATTTTTCCGCGGGCTTCGGCGAGTCCTTCTTTGCCACCGTGGGCGTGGGTTTGGCCTTTGGCTTCGGCCTGGGTGTTGGTGTCGATTTCGCCACCTTGGGCTTCGGCGTGGCGGTTGGCTTTGGCGTGGGCTTCGGTTTCGGAGTCGGCTCGGGCGTTGCCTTGGGTGCCGGAGTTGGTTCCGGAGTCGATTTTGGCACTGGCGTCGGCTTGGGTGCGGGCGTGGA
>CBHXZU010000151.1:0-10226 GCA_966125105.1 uncultured Prosthecobacter sp. | reverse complement strand
CCACCGCGAACAAGGGGCGGGAAATGTACACTCGTCAGGTCAAAGACCCGCGCTCCTCTCCGCAGGCGCGCTTACGCAGCCGGAATTTACTTTCGCCAGATGCTATAAATTGCTCTTGAAGCTTTCGAACTTGCCTGGCTAGGAACGCCGATGCCCCCGCAGCGGAAACTCTACACGCTTCGCGAACTCCTCGAAGACGAACATAAACAATTGGAAGAAGCGGCCGCCGCAGAAATGGAGGCGTCCAAACCGAACGCCACTCACCATACGAGGAGGTTCGACGGAGAAGTGAAACTCGAGGGCAGCAACGGTGAACCCTGGCTGGCGAGGACCTCCACGGATCGGGTCGGACTTGCACTGAGCGGTGGCGGGATTCGGAGCGCCACATTTGGCCTGGGCTTGCTGCAGGCTCTTGCCCGGCAGGGCGTGCTCAAGCTGGTCGACTACATGAGCACGGTCTCTGGAGGCGGTTACTTGGGAGGATTTCTGACCGCATGGAAGCAGCGCGAAGGGAAAAACGAAGTATTTCCGCTCGAAACCGAGCATCCGCGGGGGACCGCGCCAGATAAGCGAGAGCGGCCAGAGATTCGGCATTTGCGCGAGTTCAGCCGTTTTCTTTCTCCCCGCATCGGCGTGAATGAACCGGAGATGTGGTACGCCGTTGCTGCGGTGCTTGGCGGATTGGTCCCCGCCCTTTTGGCGACCCTCGCGCTAGTTGCCCTCGTCTTCTATGGATGGCTCGGGGCCGGATATCTGGCTTTCATTCGGCCGGACAGCTGGGACATGCCCAAAGGCTGCCTTTTTGCGGCGATGGTCGCGCTGCTGATCGTGGGCGTAATGGTCTACCGTCGCAGCAACCGCAGGACGCGCAGGCATCCCAAATGGCGGGCCGCTTACATTGGGGTAATCGTCGCCGGCGAGTTAGGCCTTTTGGCGGTCTACTATTGGCTGTTGCCGGTCAAAATTACTCCGTGGATGCTAGTCTTCGCCGCTGCCTCGCTAATCCTTCACGGTTGGCGCGAATGGAGGGCATATCGCGAATTGCGAAGCGAACCCGGCGCGCATGAAGGCTTCTGGATGATGGTTTACTGGATCTTTGCCATTGTTACCGTCGCCCTTGGAATGTGGCTGGTGGACTACTGCGTGGGGTTGCTGAACCCGAGCAAGCATTGGGGGTGGACTGCGGGTGAACCGCTTTTCCATGGCACGAAATACCTCTTCGCATTTGGGTGGGAACCGATCGTTGCGCACTTGGAAGTGGCGATTGGCTACGCTGCCAACAACGCGAAGTTCTCCACGCTCACCTTCGAACCGGCAATCGCCTGGATCTGCCTTGCATTGATCGTTTCCGCTGCGTGGATCGTAATCGAAGGAATTGCCCGCGGAGTAGACTTGCTCTTTCCCTCGACAAAACCGGGGTCGGATAGTTTGCGCCAAATGCGCCTGCGTCGGAGCGACGTGCGCGAAAAACTGGCTTCGCGGTACATCGCGTGGGCACTCTGCCTCGCTGCAGGCGTAGGGATATGGGAGTTCGCGTTTTGGTTGGACCACTTTCTAAGTTCGAAAGCCATGGATAAAGCAGGGCTCGCGACGAGCGGCGGCCTGACGGCGGTTTTTGCCGGCTTGTTTGCCTGGTTGCGCGATTGGCTGAAAAGGCCCGACAAGGAAGACGCGGGAGGCACTGCATGGGAAAAGATAAAGCGCGCCTTTAAAGATTGGATCCCCGCAATCGCAGCGTCCGCCGGGGCTATATCTCTCATCGTCTTTGCCATTCTCCTCATGCGCCACTACGGGCTCCGGGATCCCGCAAATGGTCTCAGGACCATTTACTGCGCCGGGGTCGCATTGGCCGTCGTTCTCATCGCGCTAAAGTTTTTCGACCCGGCATACTTCGGCTTGCATGACTTTTACCGCGCGAGGATCGCGCGAGCCTATTTAGGCGCTGCGT
Organism: uncultured Prosthecobacter sp.; assembly: GCA_966125105.1. GTDB lineage: Bacteria > Verrucomicrobiota > Verrucomicrobiia > Chthoniobacterales > Chthoniobacteraceae > SXWH01. The sequence continues at coordinate 8,278 of CBHXZU010000151.1, read as the reverse complement.
TTGTCCGTGGAGAAACATGGACGCGGTATCGCAAGGAACGACGCGCCATTAAGCGCGACCTGAACAAAGCAGTCGGCATGGCAAGACGCCACGTGTTTGCAGCGTGGGTGGCAGCGACGAAAATCAAGCTTCCACCACGGATCAAACGGCGCGTGATCGATGATGCAAAAGTCATCAGCAGGTCTGCCGCGGACATGGAGATGCAGCGAAAACGGCGCGTGGAGAGATTGCGGTTTAAGCCATCGTCGCGCGACAATCGCTTCACCGGAGAGCGAGCTGCGGACGATATTTGCCTGACGAATCTACCCAATCCCACGGTGCGGCCCCTTCACCTTATTTGTTGCGCGGCGAATCATCTGTCCGGCGACGATTTGCCGAACCTGTATCGAGGAGCGCGCAGCGCCGTGATCTCGCAGCGCGGCATTTCCCTCGGGGATGACACCCTCACTCCTTCGGAGGACGACGCGCCACTCATGCTTTCAGCCGCACAAACCGCATCGGCGGCCGCTTTCAACTCCCAGATGGGCGAAAAATCGATCCACCTTGGGCGCGGAAGCTCGTTCCTCATGACCGCCCTGAACTTGCGTTTAGGTCTTTGGGTTCTAAATCCCCTTTCGGTCCGCGAAGAGGCCGATAGAGACCTTCTCCAGAATGCGCTAAAGGGGAAATTCATCACCCGGAAAGACAGTTCGGGCAAGGTTCTCCAGTTTTTGGGGCGGATATGGCGGTCTATGATATCCATTCCGGGCAAGTCGTTCTTCGCCGAGTTGGTGCGCTCCTCGAAGTGCCTTCCCGGAGACGGGCATTCTCACCTTCACCTCTCCGACGGCGGGCACTTCGAAAACCTTGGCTTGTATGAATTGATCCGTCGACACTGCACCTACATCATCGTGTCAGACGCCGGTCAGGACGAAACCGTCGCCTTCGACGACTTGGGCAATGCAGTCCGCCGCGTCCGGGAAGATTTTGGCGTGGAAATCGAGATCGACTTGGATCCGATCCGCCCAAATGACCAATTGATTTCCCGGCAACACCTCGTAGTCGGAACCATTCACTACGACGGGTACGAAGGCAGCGACAAGGGAACGCTGATTTATATCAAGCCCACCCTGACGGGCGACGAACCGGGCGACATCCAGCAGTACCGCACGCGGAATCAAAACTTTCCCCACGAGTCCACCGGGGACCAATTTTTCTCGGAAGCGCAGTGGGAATCGTATCGGCGACTTGGGGAGCATGTCGGGCAGGTAGCGTTCGAGTTCCTGAATAGCATGACCGAAAAACAGCGCGAGCAGGCGGAAACCGTGTTCTGGCGCGCCAGGTCGGTGTGGAGCGTATTGCCCGCCGGCTATGAGGAGAAGTTTGAGGAACTGAATAACCAGGCGCGCGACCTGGACACAGAGATCTGCCAAAGCGCTCCGGAAGAAATACGCGCCGAGTTTTTCCCAGAGCTCGGCGCGGCAGTCCCGCCAGCGTCGCCTGCGGATGAAATCAGAACGGTATATTATGTCCTCCGGATCTTGCTGCTAATGGAGAATGCCTGGCTGAGGCTGGATCTGAAGAGGTATTGGGCGCATGCAATGAACGACGGATGGATGAATTACTTCCATCGCTGGGCGTCGACACCGTCGTTCCGGAGGTGGTGGCCAATCCTGTCGCCCCTCTTCAGCATCGATTTCCGCGACTTCATCAAGAGCCGATTCGCTCTTGGACTTCGCGACCCGATTGCGCGTCCGGCGGACGCAGAAAAGCCTGGTCCTCAACTCACGCTGCGTCACGGCGCTCCGAGCGCTGCCATATTAGCGGGTCACACCGCCCAGTTTCTCGCAAACCAAGGCAAGACGCTAAATCTCGCGAAGGGCATTTGGTTTGAATACATCCTGACCATAGAGCGGGATCGTAAGACACCGCCAACGCTACTCGACTTGCAGGTCGGCTTGCTGAATTTCGATATCGTCACGAATAATGCAACAAAGCCTCCCCAACGGATTGCGAAGTGGACCACCGCGGACTTCCACGTGCCAGAACCGCTGTCAGGCGCCGGCATCGTAGCCCGCTTTTTGGAACGGATCCAGGTGGAGCTGAAGGGAGCATTCCGTGTCGACGAGATCCGGGTTTCGATCGTTGGCCAGGCCGGTCGCAATGCCGCGTCTCGCACATTGCGCCTGGAGACCATCGACTTGTACAAGAGCCGGGATTTCCACCTCATTCCCGGAAAGAACGGTCAGCCTCCAGAGCTGCGTTGCCGATTGCGATAGTCCCATTTTAGGCCAGGGTTGAGGGGACGCAAATGCCACTCAGCGAGAGCGCTGAAAAACGCCGTCGGCGACCCCACGCGCCTCGGACGCGACCGCACTTCGCCAGGTAGAGACGTGATTTGCGCATGCGTACGGGGGCTGAAACCGCGCGTACGGAGAGTGAAACCATGCGTGCAGCGGCTGAAACCTTGCGTACGGCAGTTGAAACCATGCGTGCGCGGAAAGAAACCATGCGCACACTAAAGATAGGCACGCGTGCTGGCCCAAAATGCTGTCGCGCGGTCGGCAAAACATTGCGCGCGCCGCTTGAAACCTTGCGTGCACCGAAAAAAGCAGGGCCGCGGCTGCATGAAGCCGGTCGGCGACGCATTGACGCAGGAGGACGGTAGTCTTTCGAAACCGCAGTCCTGCATGGAGCGAGTGGGCTTGCGGCGTTACGAGTCATTGCGCCCGCTTCCGACGCCAAACCCGCAAAGCCGGCGCGGCTCTTCGCAATATCACCCGCCTGAGCGCCGCGGATTGCGCCGAAAAATGGATCGCGGACATTTCAACCCGCCAATCGCCTGGCACTCGACGCGCCGATTGCGCTCCGCCTAGGCGCCGGGCTTCTTCGCGACGGGCGTGCTCGGGAGTTTGGAGATCCCAAGCTTGAACGAGTCTGCGGAAGATTTGCCGAGAAGCTGTTGGTTGAACCACTCGGTCATGCGAGCGGTATCGTCCTTCATTTCCTGCCAGCCGCCGTGGCCGGCGCCTTCGCGGACGACCACTTCGCAGACGGTGCCGGTCTCCTGGCACTTTTGATGAAAGCGCAACGATTGGGACACATGCACCTGCGGGTCTGCATCTCCGTGGACGATGAAGATCGGCGCCTGGCCTTTGTGCACCCAATAGATCGGCGATACTTCGCGCCCCAGAGACTCGCGTCCCTCCGGAGTCGCGGCCTTTGCGCCAAACGCCCCGCCGTACGCGGCGAGTCGCCCAATGCCGACGGCGTTATCACCCGGTTCAAACCAATTGAGGTAATCGGTGGGAGGGTAGAAACAGGCGACGGCGTTCGGCGCGCTGCTTTCGCGGTCGATCGGATCGGCGGCCTTCGGATCGCCAGGGCCACCGCGCGTGGCGAGCATCAGGCTGAGATGCCCGCCCGCGCTGCCCCCAGTAACTCCGAGCTTCTGCGGGTCGACGCCATAAGTGGCCGCGTTGGCGCGGATGAATCTCGTGGCGCGATGAAGATCGGCAACGATTTCCTCCACTTGGAAGCGCGGCTGCGTGCCATGCACCACCACGAACGTGGTGTAGCCCGCCGCCGGCCAGCCCCCATCGGAGATTTGCTGATGATTCGATTTCCATCCGCCGCTGATGATCTTGATGATCCCCGCACCATTGGGATGTCGCGGCTTGAAGACATCCATCGTGAGCGCGACGCCATCGTGCTTCGTGTAAATGACATCCCGGATGCGCTCGACCTCGGGCCCAGTCTGAGCGTGAGCGGCGACAACGAAAGAGAGCGAAAAGAGGACGGACAGGAGACGATACATGGAAGTGTGTGCTCTCTCCGAGCAACAAGGGCCCCAGTTGTTAGGGCGATTCCCATTCGCGCGCAGCTACCGGCTTTGGCCGATCATCCCAGCGCCTTCGCGAGGTACGTAACCGCAAACTCCACAAACGCCCGAACGCGCCTCGGCAGGAGGCGGTGACTCGCATGGACCACATGCATGGGAAGGTCGGGGCATTTCCACTTCGGCAGAATGCGGATGAGACGGCCGGAATCGAGGTCTTCGCGGATGAGCCAGTCGGGAAGCACCGCGATGCCGAGCCCGGCGCGCGCGGCTTCGCGAATGCTCGTGACTCCCTCGGAAAGCAGCACCGGTGAGATGGCGAGTGATTGCAGCGCGCCGTCGGGCCGATGAAGCGTCACTTCCCGCGGGTTCCAAAATTGAAAGCCCGACAGGTTGATCCACGGCCATCCGCGCAAATCGGCAAGGGTCTTCACGGGCGGGCGGCTCTTTACCAATGAGGGCGAGGCAGCGAGCCCGAGGGTGATGTGCCCGGCGGAACGCGCGACGACGCTATCATCCACGATTTTTCCCGCCAGGATGCCGACGTCGCAGCCCTCCTCGATCATGCGCATTGGACGATTTGTGAACGCGAGTTCCGCGGTGACCTTGGGATTGATCTGGAGGAAGCTGCTCACCAACCGCGACACGATGAATTGCCCGCTATCGATCGTGGAAAAGAGCCGCAGGTGACCGGTGATGGTGGTCTGGCCATCGTGCATGCGCTGCTGCGCCTCCTCGGCGTGCGCGATCAGGATTTCCGCATCCGCGAGAAGACTGTGGCCGGCTTGCGTGAGCGACATGCGGTGCGTATCGCGCAGGATCAAAGACGCGCCGCATCGTTCCTCGAGGTCCCGCAAGTAGCGGCTGAGTGTCGGTTGCGGGATCTTCAGTCGCCGCGCCGCCGCGGAAATGCTGCCTGCCTCGGCGATCGCGACGAAGGCCCGCAGCAAGGCAAGGTCGTCGAAGGCGGTCATTCACTTTCTGAATAGCCGATATTTGAACGGACCGGCTACCGCAAAACGCGCGCCGGCCGCAGGATTGGCGCCGACATGAATACAAACTCCAACAACAACAAGGTTGCGATCGTCACCGGCTCCTCGCGCGGCATCGGCGCGGCGATTGCCAGGAGACTCGCCGTGGATGGATTCTCGATCGTGGTGAACTACGCCGGGCGCGCGGCCGATGCGGATCGCGTAGTAGGGGAGATCGAGGCCGCGGGCGGACGCGCCGCATCGGTGCAGGCAGATGTTTCAAATGCAGCAGAGGTCGCGGCGCTATTCGATCGCGCCGACAGCGCATTCGGGAGAGTGGACGTGCTCGTGAACAACGCCGGAATCATGCAAACGATGCCTCTCGCGGATACGGATGACGCTCTTTTCGACCGCACTGTGGCTATCAATCTCAAAGGCACGTTCAACACGCTGCGCGCGGCGGCAAAGCGGCTGCGACAAGGTGGACGGATTATCAATTTCTCCACCAGTGCCATCGGCCTCGCTCTGCCTGGATACGCGCTTTACTGCGCGACCAAGTCCGCGGTCGAAACCTTGACCAACATCTTCGCAAAAGAGCTTCGTGGCCGGAATATCACCGTCAACGCGCTCGCACCCGGCCCGACTGCGACGGATCTATTCCTCACCGGCAAGAGCGAGGAGCAGATCGAACATCTCGCCAAGATGCCGCCGCTCGAACGACTCGGCGAACCAGGAGACATCGCCAACGCCGTCGCCTTCCTCGCCGGCCCCGACGGCGCATGGGTAAATGGGCAAACCCTGAGGGTGAACGGAGGGATCGTGTGATGCTCGGAATGCGGGTTGATGCGCCCGACGGGCAGACTCGGTCGTGCCGGCACCCGCTTTCATATTTGTGACCAGGGTGACATCGCGCATCGGTCCTGCTCTCATCCTCACAGCGCCCCACACGGCCGGCGCTTTTCTCAGGTTCTGGCGTCCGACGGTGCCAGTTGCTTAAAGGAACCGATGATTCGCAAAGCATTTCGGATGTCCGTCAACGTCGGCGAGGAATCCGAGTATGAGCAGCGGCACAAACCGATTTGGCGCGAGCTGGAGGACGTTCTCATCGCGCATGGCACCCGCGCGTATTCGATCTTCCTCGATCCCGCCACCGGCGATCTTTTCGCCTACGTTGAAATCGAAGATGAAGCGCGTTGGGATGCGATCGCGCAGACAGAGGTTTGCCGGCAATGGTGGCGATTCATGCGGGAGATCATGCCGTCGAATGCAGACGACAGCCCTGTGTCGCGAGAGTTGCGCGAAGTTTTTCACATCGAAGCGCCAGACGTCTGAAGGCGATCGGACTGAGCATAAGAAAACGCAGCGCCTTGATAGAGCAGGCAACAAAAAGGGCCGCAGGTTTCCCTGCGGCCCCTTGTGAATTATCTAATCGCGATTAGGCGAAGTCCGCCACGATGGGCTCCGGCGCGCCGCTGTCGTCGCCGCCGAAGTTGACCACCTTCAACTCCTTGTGGGTCGGGAAGCCCGTGCCCGCTGGGATGAGGTGACCCATGATCACGTTTTCCTTGAAGCCGCGGAGATGATCCGTGCGGCCCAGGGTCGCCGCGTCGGTGAGGACGCGCGTCGTATCCTGGAAGCTTGCGGCCGAGATGAAGCTTTCCGTCTCGAGCGATGCCTTCGTAATGCCGAGGAGCACCGGCGCCGCTTCCGCGGGCTTGCCGCCCTTGTCGGTGACGCGCTTGTTCTCGTCTTCGAATGCGAGCTTATCCACTTGGTCGCCCCAGAGGAGCGTGGTGTCGCCCGGATCGGTGATCTTCACCTTGCGCAGCATCTGGCGGATGATGATCTCGATGTGCTTGTCGGAGATTTCCACGCCCTGGAGGCGGTAAACTTCTTGCACTTCATTGACCAAGTGTTCCTGCAGCGCTTGCGGTCCGAGGACATCGAGGATGTCGTGCGGAGGCACCGGGCCTTCCGTGAGCTGCTGACCTTTCTTCACCTTGTCGCCCGTGTAGACGATGATGTTGCGGCCCTGCGGGACGAGGTGCTCTTCGCCCTCGGCTCCGTCGGAACCGTCCGGATGCACGATGATCTTGCGCTTGCCACGAACGAGACCGCCGATTTCGACAGTGCCGTCGATGCGGCTGATTTCGCAGGAGTCTTTTGGACGGCGGGCTTCGAAGAGTTCCGCCACGCGCGGAAGACCGCCCGTGATGTCCTTCGTTTTCGCCATCTTACGCGGCGTCTTGGCGAGCAGCGTGCCGCCCGGGATCTTCTTGCCGTCGGCGACTGCAAGGTGAGCGCCAGCCGGAATCGGGTAGCTCGCGACGACCTTCTTGTCGTCCGACTCGATGACGATCGACGGATGAAGGTCTTCCTTGTGCTCGATTACCACGAGGCCCACCGTGCCGGTGGCTTCGTCGGTCTCCTTGCGGACCGTCACGTTCGTGATCATGTCCTTGAAGACGACCTTACCAGCTTTCTCGGTCAGAATCGGCACGTTCCACGGATCCCATTCGACGAACGCTTCGCCCTTCTTCACCTTGCCGCCATCCGGAATCGCAATAACCGATCCGAGGATGATGTTGTGGCGCTCGAGTTCGCGTCCATCCGGAGCACTGATCGTGATGTAGCCATTCTTGTTCAGCGCAATCCACTTGTCGTCCACAGAGTGCACGACGCGGAGCTCGTGGTATTTGATCAAGCCGTCGGTCTTCGCCTTGATGATCGGCGTCTTGAACGACTGCATGGCCACGCCGCCGACGTGGAAGGTGCGCATGGTGAGCTGCGTGCCGGGCTCGCCGATGGACTGCGCCGCGATGATACCGACGGCTTCGCCGATCTTCACCATCTGGCCGGTCGCATGCTGGCGGCCGTAGCACTTCGCGCAAATGCCGCGCTTGCTTTCGCAAGTGAGGCCCGAGCGGATCTTCATGCTCTCGTGACCGATCGCGTCGACCGCCACAGCCGTGGATTCGTCGATCAGCTGATCCTTCTTCACGATAGCCTTGCCAGTGACCGGGTCCTTGATGCTTTCGCACGAGACGCGGCCGATGATACGGGTCGCGAGCGGGACGACTTCTTCGTCGCCGTCGTAGATCGCGCGCACCACGATGCCCTGGCTCGTGCCGCAATCGTCTTCGCTGATGATGACGTCCTGCGCGCAGTCGACGAGCTTACGGGTGAGGTAACCGGAGTCGGCGGTCTTCAGCGCGGTGTCGGCGAGACCCTTGCGGGCGCCGTGCGTCGAGATGAAGTATTCCAACACCGTCAGACCTTCGCGGAAGTTCGACGTAATCGGCTGCTCGATGATCGAGCCGTCCGGCTTGGCCATAAGGCCGCGCATGCCGCCGAGCTGGTTGACCTGCGTGCGGTTACCACGAGCGCCGGAGTCCACCATCAGATACACCGGGTTCAGTTCCTTGCGGCCCTCATTGTGCATGAGGGTGCGGAACATGACGTCCGAGATCTTGTTACCGGCCTGAGTCCA
>CBHXZU010000150.1:0-10279 GCA_966125105.1 uncultured Prosthecobacter sp. | reverse complement strand
GTGTGAGCAGAGTGTGGACGCTTACTAGTTCGCGCGCAAGCGAGTGCTCGGCCCTCGGACACTCTTTCGCGAGGGAATTTTCCGGGTGAAGTTAACGGCGGCTGCTTCGCCGCGCGAAATCGCGGGGCATGCCTGCACGCAGACTTCGGCGCCGAGACTTACGCATATACCGGAGTGCCGGTATTCTGCGTGAGCTCGCGGAAGCGCGTGATGATGCGCTGCGTGATCGCGCCGGGTTTGCCGTTGCCGATGATGCGTTGATCGAGCTTCACCGCCGCGATGACTTCGGCCGCCGTGCCGGTGAGGAAGCACTCATCCGAGGTGAAGATATCGTGGCGCGTCATGTCGTGTTCGCGGATCGGGATATTCAGATCCGCGCAGATTTCGAAAACAACCCGGCGCGTGATCCCATCGAGCGCACCGGCGCTCAGCGGCGGGGTCGTTACCGCGCCATCGCGGACCACGAAAATGTTGTCGCCCGTGCACTCGGCCACGAGGCCCTGATCATTCAGCATCAGGCCTTCTTCTGCGCCTGCCTGGATGGCTTCCACTTTCGCCATCACGTTATTGAGATAGTTCAGCGACTTTACCGAGGGCGGCAGGATGTCGTGGCGCGGACGGCGCGTGGCGACGGAAGCCATGGTGAGGCCATTGGTGTAGGCCGACTCCGGGTAAAGCTGGATGCTCGCGGCGATGATGAACACGGTCGCTTTGGGGCACTTGTAAGGCGAGAGCCCCATCGGCCCCGTGCCACGGGTGACTACCGTGCGAATATAGCCATCGCGCAGTCCGTTCGCGCGGACGGTTTCCACCGTCGCCTGGATCATTTCCTCCGGCGTCATCGGGATCTGCAGGAGGATGCTCTTCGCGCTGTCGTAAAGACGGCGGGTGTGTTCCTCCAGGCGGAAGACTCGGCCATTATAAAAGCGGATGCCCTCGAAGACGCCGTCACCGTAGAGCAGCCCGTGGTCGAATACGGATACCTTCGCCTGGCTTTCAGGAACGATTTGGCCGTCGAGGTATATTAGCTGTTCTTTGGTCATGACGAAAGGCGCGGAACGTGGCAGCGCCTCACTCTCGTTGCAAGTGCTTGGTTGGTTGCGACAGCGTAATCTAACTTGGACTCGGCAAACACCGGAATAACGCGGTATGCCCTCTGCTGAAATCTGCCTTTTGCGCCCATGACCGATCCCGCCATCGACCCCGAGACAGACCAGGAACCTGAGAACGTGACGGAAAATCGCCGCCCGCTCAAGACTCGTTCCCAAGCGTGGGTGAAGGCGCTCACCGAAAAGGTGGTTGAGAAGGGATTTACCCCCAATCAGATCTCCCTCGCCGGCGTGGGCTTCGCGCTGGTCGGGTTTGCGCTCCTTTACGGCGCGGGGAGGTATCCCATTGGGTGGATCTTCCTGATTCCTGCTGCGGCCTGCATCCAGGCGCGACTGCTGTGCAATATGCTGGATGGGATGGTTGCAGTGGAGGGGGGAAAAAAGGAGAAGGGCGGAGAGCTCTTTAATGAAGTGCCCGATCGTGTGGAGGATACGCTGTTTTTCCTGGGCGCCGGTTACGCGTGCGCAAGCGTGGGGCTCGGATGGCTCTGCGCGGTTCTCGCGGTCTTCACTGCCTATGTCCGCGCGCTGGGCGCATCGTTTGGGCAACCGCAGGATTTTGGCGGGCCGTGTGCCAAGCCGCACCGCATGTTCTTGCTGACCGTGGGACTGATCTGCGACCTCTTCTTCAAGTTTTTCCTCCCACAGTGGAATGTGCTCGAGTGGTTTCTCTGGCTGATCGCCGCGGGCACCGCGATCACCGCCGCACTGCGCCTGCGCCGCATTTACGCAAAGATGCCATGATCGCGAGGTGTCTCGCGGGAGTCGCCAGGATCCTGACCGGTGCTCAAGCGCGTTGGCGCGGTTGCGCGCCGGAGTTTCGTCAGCGCGTTTATTTCGCAAATCACACGAGCAATCTCGACTTTGTGCTGCTTTGGGCGGCTCTGCCCACGCCGCTGCGTCGGGTCACGCGTCCGGTCGCCGCGCAGGATTACTGGCGTGGTGGCATTACGCGCGAATTCCTTGCCAGCCGTGTCTTTCGAGCCGTGCTGATCGAACGCCGGCGGGTGACGAAGGAGAACAATCCGCTCGCGCCGATGCTGGACGCCCTGCACGCAGGTGAGTCGCTGATCATTTTCCCCGAAGGGACACGGCAGCCGGAAGGAGAGGTGGGGGAGTTCAAACCGGGGCTATTCCACCTTGCCAAGGCCTGCCCGGAGGTGGAGTTCGTTCCCGTCTTCATCGAGAACCTCAATCGGGTTCTTCCGAAGGGTGAGGTCTTTCCGGTGCCAATCCTCTGCTCGGTGAACTTCGGGACACCGCTGAGGCTGGCGGGGACTGAAGGAAAGGTAGAATTCTTGGATCGCGCCCGCGCTGCGCTGCTGAGCCTGAAGCCCGCATGAACCTCGACCGCGCGACTCTTTGCCTCTTCGGCGGCCTTTTCGTCCTTCTGACGATCGCGTCGGTGATTGGCTATTACTTGCGAGGAAAGGTGAGGAGCGACGGTGGCCGCAAAGTAGTGGATAACCTGATCTCCCGCACTCGTGCATGGTGGGCGATGTGCGTGGTTTTCGGCGGAGCCTTGATTATCGGCGGACAGGCGCCGCTGCTCATGTTCGCGTTCATTTCGTTCCTGGCGCTGCGGGAATTCGTCACGCTGACGCCGACGAAGCGGGCCGATCATCGCCCGCTCTTCTGGGCATTCTTCATTATCCTGCCGCTGCATTACTACACGCTCGCGATTCGTTGGTACGCGCTGTTTGTCATCCTCATCCCGGTTTACGCCTTCCTGTTTATCCCGATGCGGGCGGCGATGGCGGGGGATACGGAGCGATTCCTCGAGCGAACGTCGAAGATCCAGTGGGGGCTGATGGTCTGCGTCTACTTCACGAGCTATGCGCCCGGCTTGCTGCTGCTGAAGATTCCCGGCTACTCGGAGGAAGACCTCGCCCAGAATGGAAAGCTGCTCTTCTTCCTGGTCTTCGTGACCCAGATCTCGGACGTCCTTCAGTACGTCTGGGGTAAGCTCTGCGGAAAACACCCGATCGCGCCGCGGGTAAGCCCGAATAAGACCATCGAGGGTTTTGTGGGCGGCGGGCTGTCGGCCGCCGCGGCGGGAGCCGCCCTGTGGTGGACGACACCTTTTTCGCCGCTCCAGGCGGCCGGAATGTCCCTGGCGATCGTGCTCATGGGCTTTTTCGGCGGCTTGGTGATGTCCGCAATCAAACGCGATCGCGGGGTGAAGGATTACGGCGAGTTGATTCCCGGCCACGGAGGCATGATGGACCGGATCGATTCCCTCTGTTTCGCGGCGCCGATCTTCTTCCACCTCACGCGCTACTTCTTCACGTAAAAGTCGGGTCCGCGGGCCGCGATTGCTCGTTGTGACCCGCTCAAGCAGGTGGCGTCGCGCGATCCAGAGGAGCCGCTTCGGGTCCGCCGGAGATGGTTATCACTGTGAATCCGTGCACTTTCGACTTGGCTGAACGAAGACCTTCGCCGACCTACATTCTTGTGAAACCGACGTTCCTTTGTCTGCTCTTCGCGTTGTTGCTCGCCGTGGCACCCTCCGGATTTGCAGTGGTGGACGATGCCCACACGTTCGCGCTCGAGGCGGCAACGCCATATGTGCAGGACGGTTACGCGGTGCGGGAGGAACACTGGGCCGGCTGGCTGGCCAAGGGGAAACAGAGCTCGATCCAGCATCAGCTCTTTGGCGGTAATGACTACTGGTTCTGGCTCGCGAGTGACGAGGAGGGCGCCAAGCTCAGCGTTCACATTTATGACAGCAAGGGGAACCTGGTGGATGCCGAGGCCTGGAGCAAAGGAAGCATGGCCGGCGTTCGCGTGCAGCCGAAGAAATCGGGCACCTACTACATCGTGTTCCAAGTTGAGGACACGAAGCTGAAGCGCACGCGCTGGGCGATTGCTTACGGATTCAAGTAGGAGAGGCACCGCGTCTCCTGCCGTGACTCCGCAGCCACACGCTCTTCGCGCAACCACCTCGGAAATCCCCGAGTGGAAGGCCATGGCTTTTCGCGCGGCCTTATGCCTTGGCTGCACGATCATGGGCTGGCTGATGCATGAGCATCACGCGCTGGCTGCGTTCCTGTGGTATGCAGGCGCCTACGTGTCGGGCGGTTGGGATCTCTCGAAGAAGGTCTGGGAGGGATTGAAGGAACGGGAGTTTGGCACGGATTTCCTGATGCTCGTCGTGGCCCTCGCAGCGGCGGGCATTGGCGAATACCCGGAAGGCGCGATCCTTATGTTTCTCTTCGCGACGTCCGGCGCGATGGAGCGGTTTGCTCACGGCCGGACGGAGCGCGAGATCAGCGCGCTGCTCCGCGTGGCTCCGAAAACGGCGCGCTTGCTCGATGACGGCCAGGAGCGGGAGGTCCCGGTGGCGGGGTTGCGGGTCGGCCAACGCGTGCGCGTCACGGCCAATGAGCAGGTGCCGGTGGATCTCCAAGTGGAGGAAGGGGAGAGCGCTTGCGATGAATCGATGCTTACCGGTGAGGCCGAGCCGATTCCGAAGGTTCGCGGTGATACGGCGCTGGCGGGGACCTTGAACTTGCACGGCATTTTCGAGGGGCGAGTCCTTCGCGCCGCTGAAGACAGCGCGCTGCAGCGAATCATTCGCCTGATCGAGCACGCCCAGCATCTAAAAGCGCCGGTCCAGCGATTCACGGACCGATTTGGCACCAAATACACCGCGCTCGTCCTCGGGCTGTGCGCGATTGTTTTCTTCGTCTGGTGGCTGGTCTTCGGCGCGCCCGGGTTTGTGTCCACCGATCGGGAGAGCGCGTTTTACCGGGCCATGACCTTGCTCGTGGTGATGTCGCCGTGTGCGCTCGTGCTCTCAGTGCCATCGGCAATCCTCTCCGCCATCGCTTCGGGCGCCCGCCAAGGCGTGCTCTTTCGCGGCGGCGCGGCGATTGAGATGCTTGCGGGCGTCACGGTCGTGGCGATGGATAAAACGGGCACGCTCACCGAGGGCGATCTGCACGTGATCCAGGTGGATGCGATCGAGGGTTCAGAAGATGAGGTATTCTTGGCGGCGGCAAATCTCGCGCGGCTTTCCAACCATCCAATGTCGCGCTCGATCGCCCGCGAGGCGAGCCGGCGGAAACTTTCGGTTGAAGAACCCGAAAATGTGGAGACGACGGCCGGCACGGGACTGCGCGGCAAGTGGCGCGGCGAGTCCGTCATTTTGGGGAGCCGCGCGCTTGTCGAAGAAATCCGGCCCGGGCTCCAACTCCCGCCGCAGCCCACCGGAAGCAGTGAGGTGTGGGTCGCCACGCCGAACGGCCTGCTCGGGCGGGTCCTGCTCCAGGATCGGTTGCGTCCGCAAGCCGCACAGCTCATCAAGCAGCTCCACTCCGAACAGGTGCGAACGGTGATGCTGACCGGCGACAAAACCGGAACCGCGGAAAAGCTCGGCAAAGAAGCCGGCGTCGGCGAGATCCTCAGCCAGCTCAAACCAGGAGAGAAAGTGGAAGCGCTCCAGCGCTTGAAAATGGAAGGCGCGAGCGTGGCAATGATCGGCGACGGCGTGAACGATGCGCCCAGCCTCGCCGCTGCGGATATCGGAGTCGCGATGGGCGCGCGGGGATCCGACGCCGCGATCGAGCAGGCGGAAGTAGTGCTGATGAACGACAAACTGGAGAACTTCCTCCTGGCGTTCCATCTGAGCTGCCGAGCCCGCCGGATCATTCGCCAGAATCTCCTCATTTCGCTCGGTGTCATCGTTGGCATGTCCGTAACCACGCTCGTCGCCTCAAAGCTCCCCCTTGCTGTCGGTGTGCTTGCACATGAAGGCAGCACGGTGGTCGTGGTGCTCAATAGCCTGAGGCTCCTGCTGCGCAGGGACACGAAGCCACTCGCGAGCAGGTAGACGGCTCAAAAAGCGCGCAAAAATTCGGACGGAACGCCGAACGAAAGCCGAACGAAAAGCCGAACGAAAAGCCGAACGAAAAGCCGGTCATCCTGAGCGTAGCGGCGAGGAACGAGCCGCGGAGTCGAAGGACCCCGAGCCAGTCACGACGACCGTGTCGCCGACGAAAAACTTCTCGGAGGTGTTCCCGGCGATGAACCTCTCGCAAGTGGCTCGGGGTCCTTCACTCGCTTAGGCTCCATCAGGATGACAGGCTTTTTGTCGGCGGCTTTGCGTGGCTGCCGGCGGCCTTCTTCATTCTGGTCGCGGCATCTTGTGGATGTCGATAGAGCGGCGCCAGCTCTTTCACTTTCTAAAACGCCTACTTTCCCCCAGGCACAAACTTCCCCCGTGGCTTTGGCGCATCGCGATCGGCGGTGATGGCCAGAGTCGTGGGCGCGACGCCGTTTTTGTAGCTTTCCAGGATGAGCCGCTTCACCGCTTCCCGTTCATTCACCGGCAGCCAGAAGTAACGGACGTGCGTCCGGCGCACGACACCATTGACCCGCTTGGAGCCGGGCACCTCCTCGCCGCTGGGGTAATCCAGGAAGACGTCGCCGGTGAAGAGTTCTTCCACCTGCTTTTTGCCACTCGCAAACTCGATGGTCACCTTCATTGCCGGCTTGGTGGAATCCGGTCCTCCGCCCCATCCGGCGACGCCGCCGAGGAAATGCAGATTTCCGATAGGGTAGCCGACGGGAACTTCGACGCGCTGCGGCAGAGTGGACGCAAAGCTGCCGCGGTCGCCGGGCTTGAGGACGATCACGTTTCCTCCGCTCGGCGTGGTCACCGGATCGGGCAGCGCAAAAGGCACGCCTTCGACCGTCACCACGCCGTAGCGCGTGGGCTGCACGGTATCGTTGACGGCTTCGCGCGAGGCGTAAAGTCCGCCTGTGGTGCTGGTGGTGAAGCTCTCGCCGAGGTTGAGCGCGCGGTATTTGTCCGAGCCGCCGCTGAGGTAGGCGAGGATGTCTCGGAGCGTGTCGGCGCCGAGCGCTTCGAGGCCTTCGGGCATGAGTGACATCCCCGTATCCTGCCGGGATTTGATGTCGCTGGTTCGCGCATCCTGCAACAGCCCCCCGGGCAGCTTCAGAGTGACCGTGGTCTCGTTCTCTCGCGCAATGATGCCGGTCGCGAACTGGCCGCTCTTGAACGCAAGATTCCAGGTGCGATGCTCGTTATCCACGACGCGGCTGGGATCGATGATGTGGACGAGAAGTTCATGCGTCCCGTGCACGCCGATGCCATCGAGCACGGGCCCGACATCGTGGCCTTCCCCATTGAGCTTGTGGCAGGTCGCGCAGGCCGCCTGGAACATCGTTTTGCCGTTCGCGACATTGCCGGCCTTCGACTCAATTTCCTTCTCCAGCTTGCCGATGATCTCGTCCTTCGCGGCATTCGTGCCCGCGCCAACTTCCGCAAAAACGGCAGTGGCACGTTTGGCAATGGCGGCGTCGGGATGGAGTCGGAGCTTGCTCAGCTTGGCGGGCCCGAGCAGCGCCGGTCCCAAATCTTTCTTCGCCAGCGCATCGAGCAGCGCACTGGCCCATTCGGCGCGCGTGACGAGCGCATCGAAGAGCGCCGTTTGTCCAAGGGGCGAAAGATTTGGCAGAATCGCGGTGAGACGTTGTCCCAAGGTCGGATCTCCAGCGCCGGCGATGCTGCCGATCACATCGAGGATCAGCGGATCGGAGAGCTTCGTTTTGAGCAGTTCGATCACTTGATCGAGAACGCGGGGATCGGCAGCGCGCGACCGGATCAGCCCAGAAATCACGATGGAGCGCGTGGCGTCTGGCTGGCCCGCATCGGCCGCGACGGGGAGCAACGCGGCGATGCGTTCGGCAATGACGGGCTTCAATTCACCCGCCGGCGCCCAGCTGGCGGCATACGGCAGCGCGCTCGCGGCGATCGTGAAATCGGGCGACGTCAGCAATATTTTGAGCGCCGCGACTGGAACCTCCGCCGGCGCAGGCGCGAGATTGACAGCACCGCTTTGCAAGGCTGCCAAAACAATGGGTCGGGCCGTGGCATTTGCGCTCGCCGCGGCGTTGATCACTTTGGCGAGCGCGGCTTTGTCCGGCTTCTCTGCCAGGCGACCAGCAAGAGAAGTGACGAGATCGAGTTCGCTCGCGCCCGGCGCCGTCTGGGAGGCGAGTGACGCTTCGATCACGGGACCGGCATTGGACGATGCCGCTGCGACGGCGGCGCTGCGCGACCAGCCGTCATTGAGGTTTGGCAAAACCGCGAGGAGCGATTTCGCGCCGGCGGAATCCAGCGGCACGGCGGCGAGCGCGCGCAAGGCAAGCAGGCGGACACGAGGGTCGGAGTCGTCCAGGAGTGCGGCGACGTTCACCTGGTTCTTCGCCCCGAGTGCTTCGGCGATGAGCAGGCCTGCTTTGCGAACACCGGCGTCTCCACTCTTCAGTGCTGCGGCGAGCGATTTCGGCGAAAGCTGCCCCAGCCGTTGAAGTGCCCAAAGCGCCAGGATGCGCGCGGGCGCGAACTGCTCATCGGCCGCCATCTCCTGGAGCGCCGGGACTGCAGCAGCCGCGTCGGCGCGATCCATCAGGAGGCGATGCGCGTTGAAGCGAACTCCTTTATTCGGATGAGTGAAGGAAGCGACCAACTCCGGGGCGCTGGCTTTTTCCAAATCTGCGGTCGGAAGCTGACGGGCCGCGTCGTGCTGAATGCGATAGATACGGCCATAGTAGTGTTCGCGATCCGGCCGCACCGTTGCTCCCGACTTACTATGCTTTGGCCCGCGCGAGTCGCTGTGCGCAACGATTGGGTTATAGAAATCGAGCACGTACATCGCGCCGTCCGGACCAAACTGCACATCGATCGGGAAGAACCAGAAGTCGCGGGCACGGAGCCATTCGCGGTTGGGCTCCGTCATTTCACCGACGATATTCGGCGCGCCGCGTTTGAGCTTCTCGAAATGAACGATGTCCAAAATCGGCTCGGTGCAGAAGACGGTGTCGTCCCACTCCGCCGGCCAGGCGCCGCCTTCCTGCACCGTGCTGGCGCAAGCGGAGCTATACCCGCCCACGACATCGATCTGCATGTAGGGAACGCGTGAAGGCATGTCAGTCCGCGCCACTTTGCGCCCGGCGATCACGCTTTCGACACTCCCCGTGTTTCCCACCTTCCCCCGAGCCAGGACCCGCTCAGGTAGGACCACGTGCTGCACCGGGCTGCCGCTCGTGGCCTGCCCGAAAAACAGTTCGCCATCGCTGGTGATATCCATGCCAAAGGCGTTGCCGCCCTTCGAGCCGACCTGCTCGATCGCTGAGCCGTCGGGCTTGAAGCGAAAGATCCCCGAACTGACCTTCGCTTTCACGGAGGGGTTCACGACCGACACCGCATCAGCGCTGCTGCCCGTGTTTGCATAGATCCATCCATCCGGCGCGACCATGAAGTGATTCGCCACGAAGTGGGTGTCGCCCGGCGTGAAGCCGGTGTAGAGACGATCCACGGTTTTCTGCGCGCCCGTGCCGTGGGTGTAAACGATGTCGGGTTGATGCACGGCGATCACGCCATCGCGCCAGAGGCAAAAGCCCGTGACCAATTCCAGCCCTTCGTAGAAGACGGACTTCTTGTCCATGACACCGTCGCCATTGGTGTCTTCGAGAATGCTGATGCGATCCGTGGCGGGGCGGTCGTATTGGCCCGGCTTGAGCACGCCGGTTTCCTTCCACGGCACGTCGGATAGCGGGCGCCGTCCGTTTGGATATTCCGGCGACTCCGCGACCCACAGGCGGCCGCGTCCATCCCACTGCATCGCGATCGCTTTGTTGATCAATGGCTCGCTTGCGATCGCCCTGGCGGAAAAGCCGGGGTGCAAATCGAAGGACTGGACGGTTTCCGTCGCGGGCTTGGGACCGCCCTTTGGATAACGCAGAGTCGCGAGATCTGCGGGAGCGCAGAGTTCGTCGATATTCTCGCGCTTCGCCGCCCACGCTACACCACGGCGAAGGAGCGTTTGCACGCTCGGGTGCTTCAGGGCCTCCGGCCCGGCCTGGAGCAGCACGAAGGCCCGGTGCTTGTCGCTGCCTTCATAGGTCCACATCTGCGGCTGGAGATCGTATACATTGGCGCGATCCAGCTTTTCCGGGGCGCGGTCATCGCGGCGTTTGGAGGTGACCTTCGGCGTGAACGCGGAGGCGAGGACGCGAACGGATTCATCGATATCGAGATCGTAAGCGGTCTCGTCGACTACATCGAACGCCGCGGCGTCGCGGGTGATCGCGTCGGCGTCCGTGAGGGGATAGAACATCATCAGGCTCGAGAAGCGGCG
>CBHXZU010000149.1:0-10297 GCA_966125105.1 uncultured Prosthecobacter sp. | reverse complement strand
AGCATATCCGGCGCGGCGACCTGGATGGTGTCGATCTTCCCATCCTTGATGCTCGAGAGAAGTTCAGCGGTGTTCATGGGGTAATTCGATCAGGGCGCGATGTAGATGTTCTTCAGTTCCGTGCAGGCCTCGAGGGCGGAGAGGCCGAGATCGCGGCCCATGCCGCTGTGTTTCATCCCGCCAAACGGAGCTTCCACGTGCACGCTGTTGTGGCAATTGACGCTCAGCACGCCGGACTCGATCTTGCGTGAGACGCGAAGCGCGCGATCGAGGTCGCGAGTGAACACCGATCCGCTCAGCCCGTAAGGCGAATCATTCACTTCGCGGATGACTTCCGCTTCGGTGTCGAACGGACGCACGCAGGCGACGGGACCGAAGATTTCTTCGCGCCAGCAGAGGTCGTTGCTTTCGACTCCCGTGATGATCGTCGGGTTGAGATAAAAGCCCGGGGAGCGTGGACGTTCGCCGCCCAGCGCGAGCACTCGACCGCCCTGACGCGCATTGTCGATGAAGCGCTCGACCGATGCACGCTGCGCAGCCGAAACGAGAGGACCGAGCTCTGTCGCTTCGTCCGCCGGGTCTCCCACGCGCAACTTCCGCGCGGCCTCGACGAAGCGCTCGAGAAACTCTGTGTATGCGGGTCGCTCCACGAGAATCCGCGAGCGCGCGCAACAGTCCTGCCCGGTATTATCGAAGACGGCGCCCGGCGCGCTTTCCGCCGCTTTGGCGAGATCGGCATCGGCGAAAATCACGTTCGCGCTCTTGCCGCCGAGTTCGAGCGAGACGCGTTTAAAATCACGCGCCGACAATTCCATCACGCGCCGCCCCACTTCAGTGGACCCGGTGAAGGAGACCTTTCGAACGAGGCGGTGCGTGATCAAGGCATCGCCTGCTTCGCTGCCGCGCGCGCAGATCACTTGCAGTGCTCCTGCAGGCAGGCCGGCCTCGATGGCGAGTTTGCCCAGCATCAGCGCGCCAAGCGGTGAGTGCGACGCGGGCTTGAGCACTACGCAATTGCCGGCCGCGAGCGCGGGCGCGACTTTCCAGCACGCAATCGCGAACGGGAAGTTCCACGGCACAATGCAGGCGATGACGCCGAGCGACTGGCGAATCGTGAAATCGAATCCTCCCCGCGCTACAGGGATGGTCTCACCCTGCGGCATCAGCAGCGCGCCGGCGTAATAGCGAAAGGTGCGCGCGCCCACGAGGACTTCGCCGCGCGCGGCCGCGATTGGCTTGCCCATGCTACGCGAGTCGAGCTCCGCAATCTGCTGCGCGTTCGCCTCGATGAGATTTGCCAGGCGATGCAACTGGTCCGCGCGCTCGCCCGGCGTGAGATCGCGCCAGCTGTGTTCCCATGCGGCGAATGCTCCTTCGGCCGCGGCGTCCACTTCGCGGATGGAGGCGTCGGAGATCGCGTGAAAAGGTTTTTCGTTTGCCGGGTTGATCAATTCTCTCGGGCCGCCATTCACAGTAGCGAAGGCACCATTGATGAATGGGGCGCGGAGATCTTCGATCATGGGTCAGAGCGCTTGCGCGTAAAGGTTCTGCAGATCTTCACGCGTGACCGGCACGGGATTCGTCGCGTGGCAACTGTCGGCGAAAGCTGCTTCCGACAACTTCGGCAATGCTTCCTCGCTGACGCCCTGCGCGCGGAGTCCACCGGTGAGTCCGACTTTGTCCAACAAGCCAGACATGCTCGTGATGAAAGCGGCGTCCGATTGCTCCGCAAGATCCAGCGCGACCGCAAGCCGGCGGTAGAGCCCGGGTTTGCGTTGCGCGTTGAAACGGAGCACCGGCAGGAGGCACAGCGCATTCGCCAATCCGTGATGCACCCCGAAATGCGCGGAGAGCGGATGCGAAAGGGAGTGCACGGCACCGAGATCTTTTTGGAAGGCGATGCCTCCCATGCTGGCCGCGATGAGCATCATGCCGCGTGCTTCCGGATCGCTGCCATTCGCCACCGCCCGCGGAAGGAACTGGTAGCCGATGCGCAGACCCTCGATCGCGATCGCGTCGCAGAGCGGATGAAATACGGGCGAGGTGAAGGATTCGATGCAATGCACAATGGCATCTGCGCCCGTGGCTGCGGTTAATTTCGGAGGAAGGCCGGTGGTGATTTCCGGATCGAGAACGACCAGGCGCGCGAGCAGTTCGGGATGGAATATCACCCGCTTGGTCGTGCCAAAGGTGATCACCGAGCTACGGCCGACTTCGCTACCGGTGCCGGCGGTGGTCGGGATGGCGATGAAAGGGGGCAGGGGACCGGGCTGATCTTTCCAGTTCAGCTCGCTCCAGCGTTTCACTGCCGGTGACACTGCGGCCCGAACGATCTTCGCCACGTCCAGCGCGCTGCCGCCGCCAAATCCAATCACGCTGTCGCAGCCGCGTTCGCGGTAAACGGCGGCAGCTCCCTCGACGTCTGCCTCGAGGGGATTTGGATGCACGCCGGAGAAGACGTCAGCCTCCGGCAGCAAGCTGCGCAATGCCGCAAATGCCTGCGTTGAGGTCAATCCGGGATCGGTGACTACGAGCGGACGGCGCTCGCCCATGGCCGCCAGCCGCTCCGGGACTTCGCGCATTGCGCCGGGGCCATGCAGAATCGCAGTAGGGAAAGCGAAGGAAGAAATCATCGAAGCATTGCGACAAAGTTGGTCAGCACCCGCGAGGCGTCGGCCTCCGCCGTGTCGAGGGCCTGATCGAGGTCGAAGCCCACCTGCCCGCGAAGTTTCTCCCGGCGCTCTTTCCAGCGGTGCCGGAGAATCTCGCCGTCCATTTCCGGATGAAACTGCACGCCGAAGATTCGGTCATCCGCGCCGAACGCCTGGATTGGAGCGCGCGCATTGGTGGCCAGGACCTTCACCGCCGGAGGCAGGGCGAACACGGCATCGCGGTGGCTTTGAATGGCGGCGAACTGTTTGTCGAATCCCGCAAACAACGGATCCTTTTGTCCCTCGGCCGTCAGCTCCACCGTCGTCGCGCCCACCTCCCAGCCCGCCGGATTTCTTCCCACATCGCCGCCGAGCGCTCGTCCCAAGAGTTGATGGCCAAAGCACACCCCAAGCACCGGCTGACACCGGGAAATAACGTTCTGGGTGAAATCGAGCAGGCTTAGGATCTCGGGATCGTCCGTCCATGCATCACGCGCAGATCCGCTAATGACGATGCCATCCGCCGCAGTCGCTGCGTCGGGCAAATCCGTTGAACTTGCAGGGAGCGTCTGAAGTTCCAAATCCCGATCGTTTCGCAGGTGCCTGCCAAACCATTGCTCGACCGAGCCAAGCGGATGCGCGGCTACCGCCGCGGGCGCTTCAACTGCATCGACGAGCAAAACGCGCTTCATGCAGAACGTGTGAGCATTCTTGATGTTATCGCAAAACCCCGGCCATCAGCGCGCAATTTTTTGCAGACCCTGCATCACGAGCCAACCTGCCTGAAGTTGGTGTGCCGACCGCCCGCTTGTCCCCGGATGACCGAGCCACCCTCATCGCGTCAAACACGCGTGCGAACCGGAGGGCGGCGTCCCCGCCGCCCCCTGGTGAGGCCAAACCCCACAGCAATGTCTGCAAACGCGGCCCCGACGAACCTGTCGGCCATTCCTTACTCCACCGCCACACTGTGCCGCCCGCGCGCGTCAATCACCGTCACCGTCTTCGGCTTATCCGTCGCGGCAAAAGTGGCTATCGCCGTAAACGGCGTGATCGCCTGCGTGACAATTCCGTCCGGCCGCTTGTGCACCAACGTAAACTGCGGCGGAAAGATCTCCGCGGGACTCTGCTTTAGCGACACTTGGTAGCCACCCGTGTTGTGCTTTCCCGAAGCAGTGAGGTTCACCTTCCCGTCGGCCCACTTGGCCAAATACTTCACATCGCCAAACTCGTTGCAGAGGTCGGCCGACCCGCGGCTCTGGCCATTCTCCGCAACCGGAGATTTGTCGTCTGCGCTAAGACCGTCGGAGCACGCCATCGTTGCAACCACGATGAACAACGCAATTCGCCTGAGCTCAACTAATGAAGCGCGCACGGCGATAACCAATCGCGGAACCGCTGCAGGTCAACCGGGCACTTCGCGCGTTAGCAAGGCGTCGGCGCGAATCTCAGGCGCGCGTTTCTCGCAAGCGCCGCTGCCGCCGCCAGGCGAAGAACAGCAGGACAAACACACCCACATGCAGCGCGGAAAAGGCAGCGAATGGGCCGACCCATGCTTGTTCTGGTCGCCCGGGAATTTTGGTCACCTCAGAGTGCTCGAGCCACTGCAGTGGCTGCCATGGGGCGCTCAAGGGCGAGAATCCCACGAGATAACGCGCGGTTTCTGCCCAATCGCCGCTGATCGAGATAAGCACCAGGCTCGTGAATAATGGAACGAAGCCGGCGAGGAACAGGGTCATCCACGCGACGCGCCGGCTGTATGCCTCGAGCAGGAAGTGAAAAATGGCGGCCGTTACAAAGACGACTCCAATGAACACAGCCCATCCCTCAACGGGAAACCCTCTGCCTTCAAAGGCGGAGGAAGTGAAGAGCCGTTCCACGAAGACGGACCATCCGGCCCCGGAGCAGGCTGCGGCGAGCCAGACGAAAGGAGCGGCGGTCGCGCCGTCATCGAACCATGGAATCCAGCGCTGACCGAACTTCTTCCGGCGCCGGAATGCGATCATCTGCGTGGAATCGCGCGGCGTCATGCAGGAGATCACCGGCAGGAGAAGCAGGAAGGTTATCACCCCGTAGATCAATGTAAGGACGCGCGCCTCCAGGAACCCGGGCAAGCCCTTCAACGCCCGCGCCATTTCACCACTCTTCGGCAACATGCCGGTGAGGACGCGGCCACGCTCGATCATTGGGAGCACGTTTCCGAGCAGGATGATCTGCAGCCAAAGGAGGAAACCGACCGCGTAACCCTTCCCGAGGAGGTGAGCCTGTTCATCACGCCAACGGCGCACGAGCATGACAATGAAAGTCACGAGCAATGTTCCTTGAGCGATAAGCGAGAAGGTGAAGTGCGAAAGCTGGAAGTTCCAAAACGAAACCTCCGAGTTTCCGAGCTTCATGGCGGTCGACGAAAATGGGCCGCGCGCGGCCGGAATGAGGTCGTTCAAGTGGTCGCTAACCACGGGCCAAATCGTGAGATGGGAGAACATCGCGAACCCAAAGTCCGCCAGGCGCGGGAGCACCAGATTCAGCACGAGGACCAACCCGAGCGAAATCAGTCCGGCGCGCCATCGAGACTTGATGATCTGCCCCGTCATCAGCGCGAGCAGATGGTAAAGGATCGTGGAAGTGAACAGGACGAGGTAAACGGAACCCCATGCCTCGAAGGGAATCCGCCCCACCACGATCGCAAACGCCGAGAAGAGGGTGGTGATGGCGAAAGCCACGTATTGCCGGATCGGCAAGCCGAACAAATAACCGAACACCTTCGAGAGCGGTGAAAGTGGGGTGAGGCGCTGATACTCGATCATTCCCTCCTCGGACTCGCGGAGAATCCCGGC
Source organism: uncultured Prosthecobacter sp. (assembly GCA_966125105.1). GTDB lineage: Bacteria > Verrucomicrobiota > Verrucomicrobiia > Chthoniobacterales > Chthoniobacteraceae > SXWH01. Next base: position 4,812 of record CBHXZU010000149.1, on the reverse strand, counting down.
CCCCACCGCGGTCGTGCCAAGGATCATCAAAACGATCGCCTGGTAGACAAGGACCGGGAGAAAAATGACGCGAGCCGCATCGGCCGCACTGAGCTGCCCGCGGTAACGCAGGGGCAAAAAGGCCATCGAAGCGATGAAGCCGACGATCACGAGCGTCAGCACGATGGTGACGCCCAGCCGCACCGGACGCATCTGCGAGCGCCGATACCGGCGGAGGATCGGATTGCCCAAAATATTCAGCGCAGAGGGCGGCGCATGCGAGCCGTGATCGAATTGCGGTGGATGGTCCAATTCGCTCATGGTCTTCCTCCTTTCGCCGCAGGCGTACTCTGAAAACTGGGACGTTGGACATTGAACGTTGAGCCCTGGACGTTGAATTCGCAACGGTTCACCCATTCACCTGTCGCGTCGTGTCTCACGGTTTCGCCTCCTGCGAAACCTGGATCAAAATCTCTTCAAACGTCGCGTGCTTCTCCTCATACCGGCGAACCGCCACGCCGTCCTGCACCAGTCGCGTCAAAAGCGTCGCCTGATCGCGTTCGTCGCCTGCGAGTTCGAAGCGAAAGCTGAGATTCTCTCGCCGGAGTGAGTCGACGCCGGACAGCGTCGGAAGCATTGCCGCAGCTCGATCGGCAGCGGCTTCATCGAGCACGGTCAGTTCGATTGGCCGCGCTCCGCCACCGAGTTTGCGACGCACTTCCGCCGTGGTCCCCGAGACGACGAGTTTCCCTTTTACCAGGATGCCCACGCTCGTGCACATCTCCGCGAGTTCGCTGAGGATGTGCGAGCTCGCGAGGATCGTCGCGCCATCGCGAGCGAGGTTCCGCAGGGTCTGACGCAGGGCGATGCGCGACATCGGATCCATCCCGCTCGCCGGTTCATCGAGGACGAGCACACGGGGACGGTGGAGCAGCGTCTTGGCCAGCACCAGGCGCTGCGTCATGCCGCGGGAAAGCGTGCGGCAGATCGTATTGCGCTGATCCGTCAGTTGCACCGCCTCGAGACTTTCCGCGGTGCGTGCCTTGCGTTCGGCTGAACGCAACCCGTGCGATGCCGCGAAGAGATCGAGAAACTCCCAAACTTTGATATCCGAGGGCGCGGGCGCGAGGTCCGGCATGTAGCCGAGGATCCGCCGAACGGCTGACGTTTTCTCAAAGAGGTCGAGGCCGCAAAATGCGACCTCGCCGTAAGTCGGGCGCATCAACGTCGCGAGTACTCGAAATGTGCTGGTCTTGCCCGCGCCGTTCGGGCCGACGAGCCCATAGATTTCACCAGCAGGTATTTCGAGTGATAGATGATCCACCGCGACGAGATCGCCGTAATCCACCCGCAGGTCCTTGATCTGCAAAGCCGGGGCTGAGGAAGTGTTGCTCAATCGTGTTGAGAGCGGGTCTATACGCACACCATCCCGCCTGACAAGCGCGACGGGAGGCCGGGCTTTCCAGCCCGTTAACAAAAACCGCTTCCACTCGAGAGAAGGAAGGCCGCAAAAATACGCCTCAAGCTTTCCGCGGACTCCGCCAAGCCACGAGCCCTCCCGCAATCGCGCCGGCCAAATGCCCTTCCCAGGAAACTTGCGGGTGCGTCGGGAGAAGTCCCCGCACGATCCCGCCATAAAGGAAGATTACCACGAGCGCTGCGAGCACCGACTTCCATTCACGCCTAATCCACGCAGCCACAACTAGGAAGGCCGCCAGGCCATAGATTAATCCGCTCGCGCCGATCTGCACGGCGCCGGGCCTGCCTACCAGCCAGACGGCGAAGCCGCTCGCGATCCAGATCGCGATCATCACGGGCCAGAGCGAGCGCACCTGGATGAACGCAATCAGTCCCATCATCACGGCGAGCGGAGCGATATTGCCCAGCAGATGTCCCCAATTTCCGTGGAGCAGGGGACTGAAAATGATTCCCCTCAATCCGATCACGGTGCGAGGGAGGACGCCGAAGTCGTTTAGCCACGTTCCCGACAGCACGTTGACTGCGTGGATGATCACCAGGCTCCCGATGAAGCACAGGATTTGCGCGACCTGGTTGGATTGCGTGCGATTCAAAGCAGTCGTCCGTTCCTACGCTTCCGCCACGACAGAATACAACATCGGGATCCTATCGCCGAGGTGCGGAATTCGGTATTTCCGCTCGTCCACCTTCACGGCTGATTGGAAGCACCCGTAAGGCGAATAGTCGTGTTCCATGAAGTGACGAATCGTAAGCCCTTGTGACAGCAGACTCCCAAGCACTTCGCTCAATGGATGAATCCAACCGACGTCGTCGAGTTCGAGCGGCGCGGAAGTTTCTGCATACGTCCCGGAACTGCTCTCGCGGATTGGGCCGCGATTGAAATACGGATACTTAATCGCCCGGAACTGCTCATCGAACATCCACACAACGGGGTGGAACTCCACCAGCACAAGTTTACCGCCGGGTTTTAGAAAGCGCCTCACGATTTGAGCCCAGCGATCCAGATCCGGCAGCCAGCCGATTGCGCCGTAGGAGGTGAATACGACGTCGAACTGTCCGTTGAGCTGATTGGCCAGATCGTAAACATCACAGCAAACGAAGTTCGCAGTAAGGTTCAGCTCGCTCGCGAGCTTTCGCGCCTCAGCGATGGCGACATCCGAGAAGTCGACGCCGGTCACCTCCGCGCCTAGCCGCGCTAACGACAAAGTATCCTGTCCGAAGTGACATTGTAGATGAAGCACGCTCTTCCCCGTCACGTCTCCCAGCAGCCCGAGTTCGATATCATTCAGCGAGGAAGCGCCCCTGCGGAATGCGGGCATCTCGTAAAATGCCGACGCTACATGCACCGGCGTCCGCGCGTTCCACGATTTCCTATTGATCTCAATGTAGTCGTCCGGTGCCTTCATGCGGGTAGCGCCTCTGGTTCGATCACGGCCAAATCCCCTTCAAGGGATACACCGTGAGTTCCTCGACGTCCGCTTCCCCTTCGATCGCAAATGCGGGTCCCTCGTCCGTGTGGAGCGAGGCCGCGCAATAAGCCGCCTCGCCGCCATTCCAGAACGATTCCACGACACCGCGATCGATCAGGAAGCGCGCGGTGATGCTGCCATTCGCATGCAGGGGCGCCCGATCTTTTCCAAAGACGACGATTTGCTGCTCCGGCTCATATGTGAACTTCAATGAACGCGTTTGCATTTTGATCGGTGCAATCCCCTTTGGCCGAAATCTCACCACCACCTCGATCGGCGCGCCTTTATCCAGCGCCGCAAGCTGTGCCGCGAACTCTGCGCCCGTGGCGGACTTGAGCAATGGCTCGCCGCGGAGTGCTTCCAGCTCACGCGCGGGCTCATAGCAAAGGGCGTCCTCCCCGCCCAGGTTCCGCAGCGTCAGTTCCAGCGGCAGGCTCGCGCATTGGTTGAAAGGCTCGCCGGGAAAACGCGTGTCGCGCGCCCAGCCCATCATGATCGCGCGATTGGCCGGCGCGTTCGCGAAGATCAGCGCGCCGTAAAAGTTCGGTCCGCGATGCGCGTGCTTGATCTTGCTCACCGGCGTGAACCTCGCCCCGTCGAATCGCCCCAGTTGGAAACATGAGTTCGATTGGAAAACCTCGCCTTTGGCTGGATCCGAATTGCGGTAGCACCCGTAGAGGAGCCACAGATCTTCGCCTGTCTTCGCGGACTTCACGGGGAAGAACTCCGGGCATTCGAACCAATGCGGCAGCGAACTGGTCTGCTCCCAATGGATGAGGTCCTTCGAGCGCAGGATGCGATACGTATCCGGCCCGCCGACATACAGGACCATCACGTAATGCTGGGAGGGCTCGTGCCACACCACCTTTGGATCGCGATCGCCGTCTCCCATGTTCTTTACCACGGGATTCTCCGCGAAGCGTTTCCACGAGCGGCCGCCATCCTCGCTCGTCGCGAGGTGCTGCGCAAACGGGCTGGTGCCGGCAAAAAAGAGCGTGGGGATCGGCAGCTTCGCATCCGCACTGACTCCCGGCACACGGTTGCGCGCGAGCACGGCCGTTCCGGAATAACATTGTCCCGCGCCATTCGGGAATATCGCGATGGGCCATTCCTCCCAATGCACGAGGTCGCGGCTGACCGAGTGTCCCCAATGCATGTCGAAGCCGGTCGACGTGGCCGCAGTCGTGGGATTCGCCTGGTAAAACACGTGATACAGCCCGTCCTGGTAATAGCTGCCGTTAATGTCATTCATCCAGCCGAGGCGCGGGCTGAAATGAAAACGCGGACGGTGTGGGCCAAAATACGCGTACGGCGGCCGTTGCTCTTCGTTGCTGAGCTTCAGCTCATTCAAGACGCCCGGCTCGCTTGAGCGATATTTCAGCACGATTTCCTGCCCGCGAAGTTCTCGCAGGTCGTAGGAGTAAATCGAATCGGGCCGTTGGTTGGCCGAAGCGAGATCGACATGCACGTACCGCAGCAGTTTGCCCTCAGGGTTCTCGATGCTGAGCTTTGCGGAACTCCTGCGCCCATCAGCACCGCGGAGGAGGGGAAGTTGGAGGAAATCTGCATCCACCTTCAATCGCCGCGCGAGGTCCTGCTTCACCGCCGGCTGCGCAGCGATGCGCGCGTTGCCGAGATCATCCGCCAGCACGATGTGATCGACATTGATGTGTCCCCATCCGCCCTTCCGTTTGTCGACTATCTCCACACGGGCTTCGCGCCCTTGGAAATCGCGGACGTCCCACGCCGCGGCTTCGAGTGATTCAGCACCTCCCGGTTCCGTGTTCGGCCCGCTCGCAGTGCGCGCCGGTTTGCCGTCCACGACGAGATTCATGCACGTTTCTCACGCATATCATCCGCCGCCAATGAGAAACGTGAGATACGA
>CBHXZU010000148.1:0-10318 GCA_966125105.1 uncultured Prosthecobacter sp. | reverse complement strand
AGCGCCTGAACATCGGGCTGGATATGATTTCCAGCGCGGACGTGTTCCTTTTCGACGAGCCGACCAGCGGCCTCAGCTCGAAGGACAGCGAGCACGTCATCGAGATCATTCGGGGACTTTCGCACAACAAGATCGTCTTCGTGGTGATCCATCAGCCGAGCGCGCGGCTTTTCCAGATGTTCACCAAGGCGGTGCTGCTCGATCGCGGCGGCAAGCTCGTCTTTCACGGCAAGCCCACGGAGATGCTCGAGTATTTTGCGGAGGCGGCGATCGAGGAGAACGCGATGCCGGAGGCGACGGTGAAAGCGGCGGGCGGAAGTCCGGAGTTTTGTTTCGATATTCTCGAAACGCCCCTCCACGACCTGAGTGGCGACGTGATTCTCGAGGAGGCCGGCAGCGGACAACTCGTGCCGGCGCGCAGGTTCTCGCCGGATTTCTGGCGTGATCGATTTGAAACACATCGTCTTACGCTCGAGATGCGGCTGATGGCGGCGCGGCGCTTGAAGGGCGATTCGCCGAGCACGTATTCGCGCACCGCGACGACGATGTCGCAGATGAGCACGGTGAGCTTCGCTGGATCGAATCCGCTGCTCAATGTGCCGGTGCCGCGCGCGACGCCCGCGCCGGTAAAGCGCACTCTCGTTCGCCGTAAAATGCGTTGGCGCGAAGAATGGCTGCAGTTTCACACCCTCCTGCGCCGGGCGTTCCTCTCGAAGCTACGCAACCTGGCGAGTTTGTTCGTCACAGTGCTCGCGCCGCCGCTGCTCGGGCTCGTCGTCGGCTGGGCGCTTTTTTTCACGGATGAGGCGGATCGGCCATACGTGTTCGCGTCGGCCTTCCACGTTCCGACGTATATCTTCATCGCGCTGCTCGTGGCGCTCTTCCTGGCGCTGATGAACAGCGTGGAGGACATCATCCGCGATCGCACCGTCTTGCAACGGGAGCGAAATCTCGACGTTCGCATCGGCTATTATGTGACGGCAAAGTTCCTCACGCTGTGCGTATTTTCCGCCCTGCAGTGCACGCTCTTCGTGCTCGTGGGAAACGCCATTCTCGAAGTGCGGGGGATGTTCTTTGACTACTTCCTGTGGACGTTTCTGACGGCGATCAGCGGCATCTCGCTCGGGTTGCTCGTCTCAGCGCTCGTGCCAAACTCGAAGACCGGCGCAATGCTCGTGCCGCTCATCTTGATTCCGCAGCTCATCTTTGGCGGCGCGCTGATCAAGTACGAGGAGATGAACCGTGATCCCGATCTGCTTCGGTCTTTCCAAAGGTGGTTCGAGTCGCAACGCGCGCCGAACGACATGGAGGCCGACAAGAAGCTCGGTGTGCCCTTGATCAGCCGCCTCGTCGCCACGCATTACAGCTACGAAGCGCTGGTAGTTGCCCAGGCGAAACTCAATCCGCTCGCCGTCCGGCAGCGTCAATTGCAGGAGATGACGGAGGCTCTCGCGGCGAAGCCAAACCTCACGGACGCTGAATGGGAGCGGCTGGATGACTTGAAAGACACGCTCGCGCAACTGAGCGGCCTCGAAGCCGGCAGCGCGCGAGAGATCGACCGCCGCCTTGCGCGTATCGACGAGATCATTTCCGGATCACAGCCGACCAAGGGCGACTTCAAAACTCGCGTCTACGGCGTGACGGCAAGCCAGCTCTACGAAAACCAAAAGATCGCCGACTTGGTTTCGAAAGCTGAGACCGAGCAAAACGACTACCGGCGGACAACGAAAATCAACACGTTCTTCAGCCCCGAGAAGCATCACTTCTACTTCGGGAAACAACATGGCGGCTGGACGATGAGCGTCTATTTCCGGAACTCGATGATCCTGCTCATCTCTTCCGTTGTGATGCTTGTCGCACTGTGGCTGGTGCTAAGACGCCAGCTCCAGCGGTCGGGAACTTGAGGTCGAAGAATCGGGAGTGTTCGCTGAGATTACGTCTGAAAAGGCGCATATGCGAATCGTGGAAACGTTGCGCGATTCGCATCCGGAGTGGCGCAAGCGTGTTTGCGGTCGTTTCGGTTTGAGCGCAGTCGCTCATCACTTGGAAAATGGAGCGAGCTGTTTCCGCGCCGATTCCGCGAATGCGCCAAAAACATCCGTAATCGCTCCACCGGCGACGGTAGCAGCTCCAAACACGGCATGCAGGGAGTTGCGCCAGACTTTCCTGGGTCAAAACACGTCACGCGCGAAGTTCGGAAACTCTTTCCCAACCCGAAACATGTCATGCATGGAGTTGGCGCAGACTTTCCGAAGTCCAAACGTATCGTGTTTGGAGTTTGGAAAAGAGTTTCCAGGGTCCGAACGTCTCCTGCATCGAGTCGCGGGCGAATGGCTGGGAATTGGATCGGTTGAGCGGACTGCGGCACCCTGTCTGCCCGGACCTTGGTTGCGCGGAGCAGAATGCTTGAATGTGCCAGCGTGGCGCACTTACCCAAAACTTATCACTTGATCGACGTCCAACGTCCAAGTCGGATGCTTGCGCCTGCGGCGGTGTGTTTCGACACGCAAGTGACGGGCTCGCTCTTGCAGGGTTGAGGGTGCCGACCGGAATTGCCGCGCGGGGCTTGCAATCAAATTGGAATTGGGCGCTCAGGGCGCCGGTTCGTTTCCGGCGGGCTTTCGGATGAGCAAATCAACGACAAGTGGCAAATGGTCGGATCCGATCGGCCTCCCGAGTCTCACGTTCGCAACCTGGATCTCTGGAGAGACCAGGCACTGATCCAAGGGAATCCCCACCCATCGAAACTGGGCCGGCCAAGTCGGCAACACGCCGAACCCACGTCGAACATTCTTCAGCCCCGATTTCTTTTCAAATCGCCGATACGCTGGCGCCCACATAGTGGTGTTCAGATCGCCGACGGCAATCACCGGCACCTTCGAGTTAGCCGCCTTTTCCGCCAGGTCATGCAACTGGGCGTCACGCCCTTGCGCTCCCTCCGCGCTCGCCGGCGGAACGGGATGCGTCGCAATAAGTGACACGCGCTTTCCACCAACGTCCAACTCCACCGAAATCGTCGGCACTTCGAATGGCCCCATTTCCACGATTTGCACCTGCTCGAGCTTGAACCGGCTCCAAACGCCGATGCCGAAGTTATCCTCACGCGCAATTACCTTCACCTCAGGCAACGTCTTTTTCAGCGGTTCGAGTTCGTTCACCCAGCGGCCATCCACTTCCTGCAGCACCGCAAGATCGGCGTTCTCCGTCTTCAGCAGCTCGAGCAATCGACTACTCTTGGCATTCGCAGTGTAAACATTGGACAGGAGGATTCTCAGCGGAGGTCCATCGGCGGAAGTTCGCGAAGAATCACTGCCGAAATACCAGGGAATGACGGGCACTGCGGCCAGAATTGCTCCGACTGCCGCTGCGCCGCTCCACAAACGGTCGCGAAGGCAAAGCAGAGCGACACAACAAATCATCAAAGCGACGCAATAGTGCGGCAGAAAATGGCTGCTCAGCTCGATCGCCCAATGAAACGGCGCGAAGAACGACATGCCGGCAGGAATGAGGATCAACAGCGTAAGCAGCCGCACCTTGTCTTTTACGAATCCCGCCAGCGGCCCGCTCATTCGATGGACATCGGCGGGGAGGTCAACCGCCTACAACCCGAGCAGTTCGCGCTGCCAAGGGAGCAGCCGCGGTAGCGTTTCCTCCGGCCGGAACGCAAGTCCTTCCAAGGTCGCTTTTGGCGCGATCAGAGATGGATCGAGCTTCAACTCATTGGCCACCTTGTCCCGGTGCAGCTTCAGTTCATCCAGGCGCGCTAATTGAGGCTTTGTGGGACGGAGCCGAACCTTGCGCTCAAACTTCGGCCATTCCGAAGGTGGCAATTCCATTCCACGGTGCGCGGCTTCCATGAACTTCCGCTCTCGTGGTCCGCGCAGATGACGGATTTCCACCTTCTGACCCTGGTCGAACCGGATTGCCGCTTCCACGAGCATGTCGCTGTGCAAAATGTGAAAGGTAGGCTTATCGATTCGCTGCGCTTCCTCTTCGCGCCATCTCCAAAGCTCGCGGAAAATTGCGGCGGCGCGATCACGCAAATGTCCGCTCCCCGGAATGCGCCAAAGCTGGTCCGGATCAATTTCCTTATCCGTCTCCGAGGCGCGAATGGCTCGCTCGCAAAGCTGCTCAAACCACGGGCGCCGCTGCAAGCGATCGAGGTCCGCATCAAGAATATCGCGCAACCCCGCGAGGTGATGCGTGTCATTTACCGCGTATTCAATCATCTGCGGCGAAAGCGGACGGCGCGCCCAATTCGCCTTCTGTGAAGCCTTGGCGATCTTCACCTGGAAGAAACGCTCCATCAGTGCCGCATAACTAAACTCTGGAATACCGATGAGACGAGCGGCGATCATCGTGTCGAAGATTCGCGCCGGCCGCGGCGCACCGGTGCGCCGCAGTAAACGCAAATCGTAATCCGCGCCGTGGAAGATCAGTTCTTTCCCCGCCCAGCTCTGCCACAACGGCGCGAGATCCATCGGCGCCAGCGGATCGATTAGGAAATCCTTGCCGGGAATGCTGATCTGAATGAGGCACAGCTTCTCATAATAGCAATGCAGCGAGTCGGCCTCGGTATCGACGGCGAGTCGTGCATGCGGGGAGAAATTCTCAACAACTTCGGAAAGTCTCTCGGTAGTGTCGGTCAAAGGAACCATCAGGCGTTCCATGAAGTTTCCGAACACGCACCCGTCGGCATCGCCCCAAGCGATGTGCTTAGTGGAGCTGGAATGGAGTGGATAACACGCGGATTCATTAGCCGCGTAGCCCGCCCATGAGCAGAGCGGCGTTGTTGGCGGTCGCCTTGATCGCGTGCAGTAAAACTTCGGTCGCTTCCGCCGACGGGAGTGCCGAGAGCTGGCGGCGCAGCACGGTCACGCGATGAAACTCGTCGGGATGGTAAAGGAGATCATCCCGGCGTGTGGCGCTTTGCAGGAGATCGATCGCCGGGAAAACTCGACGGTCTGCGAGATAGCGGTCGAGCTTTACCTCCATATTTCCGGTTCCCTTGTATTCCTCGAAGATTACGTCGTCGGCCTTGCTGTGAGTTTCCACCAGCGCCGTCGCGAGAATCGTCAAGCTACCAGCCTCCTCTGTATTGCGCGCGCTTCCGAAGAACTTCTTCGGCTTCACGAGCGCCTTCGTATCGAGACCACCGGTCATAATTCGGCCGCCACCAGGCCGCGCGTTGTTGTACCCGCGAGACAAGCGCGTGATCGAATCGAGGAAGATGAGGACGTGCTTGCCCATTTCCACCAAACGCTTCGCTCGATCGGCAACAATCTCGGCAACCTGGATGTGACGGGTGCTGGGCTCGTCGAATGTAGAGCTGTAAATTTCCGCTCCCTTCACCGCTCGCTGAAGATCGGTTACCTCCTCCGGCCGCTCATCAACGAGCAGCAAGAACACGTGAAGACCCGGATTGTTCGCCAAGGCGGCACTCGCGAGTTCCTTCATCAGGATAGTTTTGCCGGCGCGCGGAGGCGCAACGAGCAAGCCACGCTGGCCACGCCCGATCGGAGAGATCAAATCCACGGCTCGAGCCGTGACAGAGTTCCGGCCTTCGCCATCCAAACGAATCCGCGCGTCGGGGAACCGGGGAGTCAGGGTTTCAAAATCCCGCGGTGGCTCCCATTCCTTATACGGTTGCCCCTCCACGGTGAGAATCTCCTCCACCATGAAGTATTTCTCTTTGTGCATCGGCGGCCGGAATTTGACCGTCAACAATTGGCCACCCTTCAGCCGAAGCTTCCGCGCCATCTGGAAGGGAAGGAACGGATCCTGCGGTCCCGGCCGGAAGCTGTATCGCGGATAACGAATGTATCCACACCCATCGCTTGTAATGAACTCGGTTACGCCTTCCGCCAAAAGACGGAAGCCGAGCGAGTGGTAGGCGCGAAGGAGATCGCAGACCAAAAAATGCCGGGTCTTCTCCGGATTAGCCCGCATCTTGAGCTGCGCAAATCGCTCGTGCAGCTCAAGCACGGTCAGCGAATGCAGCTCATCAATCCAAAGATCGCGAGGTTTGAGCGCTTCCTCCGCGACCTCGGGAGACGGTTGCTGACCGCCCCCATTTGCATTCTCACTTGAGTCTTCCGGTGAGGGATTCGCGAGTTCGGCGTTTTCGCCGGGCCCCGTCGATTCGTTCGTTGCTACTTCCATGGCTGTTTTCTCCTCAGCTTCGCCAGCGCTTGAGCCAGGCGACGAGGAGTCGGGTTTGTCCGTCGAGGTTGGAGACGGTGCTGTCATTCCAGATTACGTGATCGGCTTTTGCAATCTTGGAGCCGATATCCAATTGCGCGGCGATCATTTGCTCTGCCAACGCGGGCGCCAGGTTGCGTTCGTTCACCAAGCGGTGCATCTGAGCCGCGTGGGGTGCGGCAACTACAATAACCCGGTCGAACTCAGCTTGGGCGTCCGTTTCGTAAAGTAACGGTATATCGACTATCTGCCAAGCATCTGTTTTTCGAGCTTCTTCCGCTTGTTCGCGCCATGCGGCACGGACGCGGGGATGCAAAATGCCCTCCAACTCCCGACGCGCCGTGTCGGAGCCAAAGACCTTCTCGCGCAGTTTTACGCGATCCGGCCACCCCTCCGGAGAAAGAATATCCGACCCGAACGCCGCGGAAACGGCGTCACGGGTCGGAATATCTTTTGCCAAAAGCTCGTGGACGCAGCGGTCCGAATCGAAGAACTTTGTCCTCAGCTCACGTTGGAAGAGCGTGGCAAATGTCGATTTGCCTGACGCAATCCCGCCCGTGAGCCCGAGAACCGGCAACTTACTTGTCCTTCGAGAAGTTCGGCAGCGCGCGCGTGGCGATTTCCGGCATCGGCAACTCTTCCACAACTTCTTCCTTCTCTTCGTCAGCCGAAATCGGCTGACCTTCCGCATTGATGATGCGGGCGGTGACGAAGATCACCAGGTTGCGCTTGATGTGCTGGTCGACATTCGAGCGGAACAGACGGCCGAGCAGCGGAATGTCGCCGATGATCGGAGTCTTGTCTTCCACCTTCTGCACGTCCTCACGGACGAGGCCGCCGAGAACAACGGTCGCTCCGTCAAACACCGTCACGTTCGTGCTGACCTTCCGGGTGCTGAAGATCGGCTGATTGATGATGTTCGGCGTGATGATGTTCGTGTTGCTGCCGATTTGGAAGCCAGCGGCATTGAACACCGGCGAGGTCGTTTGAATCGGGCTACCGTAGTTGATGAAGCCTTCGAACTCGACGACCTGCGGCGCGAGCTGCATGTCGATTGAGGCTCCATCCGGACCGATAACCGGCTCAACCTCGAGCGTCACACCCGTGTTACGGGTTTCGAACGTCGTCGGCGTCGTGGGCGTTACCGGGAAGCTGTTGATGTTCGTCGTGCCCAAGCCGCCGTTGCCGCCACCACCGAAGGTTTGCGGGATCTGCGGTTGCTCGAACTCGATCGGATAGCGGAACTCGCGGATGATTTCGATCACCGCGCGGTTACCGCTGCGGGTCGTCACGCGAGGAGCCGAGAGGAGATCGACACCCTTCTTCTGATCCAAGGCGCGCATCACGACCTGGAAGCTCGGATCAGTCAGACCCGTCATAGCGAAGATACCGGGCGCGAGCTGGCTGGCACCGGCGCGGCCGAAGAGGAGCGCATCGATTGCGTTTGCGCTAATCGCGAGGTTACCGCTGCGGTTGCCAGCTGTGATGGGGCTGCCGCCGATTGGATTTCCGCCGGAACGGAACGGGAAGTCGTTAGGATCCAACTGCGGTGCCGTTCCCGACGTACCGCCCGAGAAGAACAAGGCCTGGGTCGAAATGCCGGGAACGTTCGCCTGACCGAGCAACCAGTCGAAGCTGAGCTCCTTCAGGTTGTTTTGGGTGATTTCAACGAATTTCGCCTGGATCTCGATCTGCTTGATAGCCGAGCCTGCTTCGGTCACTTCGATTACGCGCTCAACGAGGTCGAGCTGGTCCTGCGTGTTCTTCACCACGAGCGTCGAGCTCGCCGGGCTATACATCGCAAACGCGCCGACGTTAAACGTTACGCCATTGGCAGACAGGAAGTCCTTGGCATTTGTCGACGCAGCCAGTGAGGTCGCAGGCGCGGCTTGAGCTGCCGCCGGATCAACCGGCGCAGCCAGGCCAGGGCCACCAGCCATGCTGTTGCGGAAGATGCTCGGCGAGACTTTCCACTCGCGGATGAACATGTCTTCCGAGCTTGAACCGATCGGCAGGATGAGCACGGAGAACGGCTCGATCTTGTACTTCAGGTTCGCGAGATTGGTGATGTACTTGATCACCTCAATCAGCGGAACGTTGTTCAGCGAAAGTGTGATCCGAGTATTGCTTCCACCGCCGACCATCGGCGCGGCAGCGGGAGCCGCGGCTGCATCAGGAAGTCCAGGGATTCCACCGCCCCCGGCTGGAGCCGCAGGTGCCGGAATTCCACCGCCCGCGTCGTCCAGCTTGAGAACGATGTTCACGCCCGCGCCTTCCGGATCGAGTTGCTTGGACTTCTGAACGAGAAACTCGATCGCTTCGCGAACCGTCGATTCGCGGAAGTCCACGCGAGGAAGAATGATGCCGTTGAGCTTCTTGTTGATTCCAACCGTATTCGGTCGGGTGTCGCGGCCTTCGCTGCGAATCTCGACGGCCTTGCGGTCGAAGCGGCGATAAGGCCGCTCCCAGAGGCTCGTCACTTCCCACATCGCCTGCGAGCGGGCAGCGCTGTAGCCAGCGTCCGCAACCTGCTGCTTTTTGATGTACATTTCTTCGCGGCCCTTCCGCGCAGCGATGTTGTTTACATCCTTGTTGAGAATTTCCTCGTACTTGCGGAGCGCCATTTCATAGCGGCCGAGTTCCGCGTAGTTCTTCGCATCGATGAAGAGCTGCTTTACCGCCTCGACATTCGCCCGGTGGCCCGGGGTCATTGCCTTGTTGAAATAGTCCGGCGCCTCAATGTTCGCCAGAAGCTTCAGCGTTGCGCGATCGTCCGGATTGTAGGTCAGGACAACTTGGAGTATTTGCACCGCGCTCGCGTAATAACCTTCCGTGACGCGCTGTTCGGCCAGTTTGATGCCGGACTTGGTAAGGCCGTCGACCGCATCTTCCCGCGTGTCTTTGGTGGCGGGCGCATCCGCAAGGTTTTCGCAGGCGTTTTTATAGTGCGCAAACGCCGCTTCGTAATCCTTGTTGCGGAGCGCCGCCTTGCCTTTCGCGATCTCCTCGCGAGCCAGCTGCTCGCGCGCCATGCGGCGGTTGAGTTCCATGCTGACGGTCGTTTCCGTCGAACTAGTCCGGTTGTCCAATCCTCCGGCGAAGACCGGTTGCACCAGCATGCTGGCAATCAGGAGAGAGGCGATAGGTGTGGCAAGCGGGGGCTTGGTCATAGGCGTAGTATGTTCGGGTTAAAGCTTTGAATGAATCTGACTGAGGCGGCTGTCCTGGGAGGATGCGCGGTCAAATCTGGAGGGATTATTTTTCCTTGCGCAAAGTGCGTTTTTCGCCGGAAGGGAGCTGGATTTCTACTGCCTCCGGTTTGATGTCAATGACTTTGTAGGTCTTATCGTTCTCGGGGGGAATCGTGAAAGTTTGACCTTTCTGCTTATTAATTTCCGGGGTCTGCTGGCCATTCGGCCCCACCCAAGCGTAGTTAAGGACAACGTAGCTGTCGGGCGAGTCCACGACCCTGTTCAAGGGCAGAACGAGCAGTTCGCCGTTCTCTTTGTTGAGCACCGTGAGCTCTGAAACGTCATTGATCGTTCCATCTGCGCCGGGAGCTTCTTTCTTCTCAAACTTTTCGACCTTGAACTTGGTCGTCGGGATGTCTTCGCCGATCTGCTTGAAGTGCGTCCGGCCGCCACGGTCAACGGTGTTGATCCCAACGGTGATATCTTTCGGATTCTTCGGATTGATATCGTAGCTCATGAATCGAAGCCGGAACGGGATGTTCACGACTTTCACAAGCGACAGACGGGTATGATAGGGCGGATGCGAGTCTGCCTGAATCGGATTGGTTGAATCGTCAGACAACGGCTTTCCATCGGCGCCATTAACGGGTCCGAACGGGGGTGTCTCGCTGATATGCGAGACGGCATCCATGCCATCCCACTCCAGACGAGTGCTGAATCCGTCGTGATCCGGATCGTCGGTAAGGACGGCGGGGTTCAGCAGATCCAAACCGTATTTCAGCAGCCAGGCATTATCAACCGGCGGATTGAAAGGTTCACCGCCGGTGTCCGGGCGACGCAGTTGCCCTTCTTTCGCGACATAGAGCTTACTTGCGAACAAGCGTCCCTTAGCAGGCGTCCAAACACCGGGGTTGGCGACGGCTTTG
>CBHXZU010000147.1:0-10320 GCA_966125105.1 uncultured Prosthecobacter sp. | reverse complement strand
CTAACCGCTGCCGATCCGGAGTTCGGCGCAACCATGGCGGTTTTCGAGTCATTGAATCGCCGCTATCGGAACGCGCTTCGAGAATTGGCAAAGTGAGGCGAGTTCATTGGTTGACTCGGGCAGAATGTCTCGCGCTGCACGATCTGATGCTCGCGCATTACGGCGGACTTGCGGGATTGCGTGATTCGAGCCTTTTGGATTCTGCGCTGGCAAGACCTCGGCAGGCACATCACTACGGCAAGCCGAGCCCGGCGGAACTCGCTGCAGCCTACGCGGCAGGCATCGTAAAGAATCATCCGTTCGTCGACGGAAACAAGCGCACCGGTTTTATGATGGCGGCTGGTTTCATGGAAATGAACGGTTGGGAGTTCTTTGCTCCGGAAGCGGAAGCTGTGATCGAAACGCTTGGGTTGGCTGCGGGCGAGATCCTGGAGAAAGATTACGCTGCTTGGATTTCGCGGAACACTCGGCGCAAAAAGTAAATTGCTTCAGAATGTGGTCGCTGACGATATCGCACCCGCATGCCTGAACTCGCCGAAGTAGAGTATTTCCGAAAGCAGTGGGACGTCGGGTTGCGTCAGCCGATCACGCGTGTGCACATTCACGCCGGCAAACGCGTGACCCGTGGAGTGGATGCCCTCGCGGTGGTGAATGCACTGACCGGCGCCAAGCTGCTCGGCTCCGAAGCCCACGCGAAACAGATGCTCTTCCGATTCAGCGGCGATGCCTGGCTCGGCATCCATCTTGGGATGACGGGCAAGCTTTCCGTCGCGCCGCCGGATTTCACGCCCGATCGCCACGATCACCTCGTCCTTTTTGAGAAGAAGCAGGCGCTCGTCTTCCGCGATCCGAGGATGTTTGGGCGCATCCGGTTTCATGAAGGGAAAACGCCGGAGTGGTGGACGGAGCTGCCTCCGGCGATTGCTTCGCCGGAGTTCACCGCGGACGTCGTGCGCGATTTCCTCAAACGTCGCGCGAAGCTCGCGATCAAAGCCGCGCTTTTGGTGCAGGAACGCTTTCCTGGCGTGGGGAATTGGATGGCGGATGAAATCCTCTGGCAGGCGAAGATCCTGCCGAAGCGTCTGTGCGGGACCCTCAAGCCCGTGGAAGTGAATGCGGTTTGGAAATTCACAAAGTCCGTTTGTGCCGAGGCGATGGCTACGGTGGCCGTGGATTTCTCCGATCCGCCAAAAGGATGGCTGTTCCACACGCGTTGGTCGGCAAAAGGCAAGTGCCCGCGCTGCTCGTCACCGCTGAAAACGGCGCAGGTCGGCGGACGCACGACACGGTGGTGCCCGAAGTGCCAGCGTTGACGCTTTGCACAACGGGCTCTAACTCCCCTCACCATGAAGACGCTTGCGCTCGCCCTCCTGTTCGCCAGCACGGCCATGGCTGCAGATTGGCTTCATTATCGCGGGCCAGAGCAGAATGGTTCCACCTCCGAAACCGTCGCGCCATTTCCCTCGAGCGGACCGCCGGTGAAGTGGCAGGCGAAAGTCGGCACGGGTCTCAGCGGCATTACCGTCGCGGGCGATCGCGTTTTCACGGCGGGATACAACGGCGGCAAGGAAGTGCTCTTCTGCCTGGACGCAAAGACGGGCAAGCCGATGTGGACACACTCCTGGCCGGCGAAGCTGGGCGATTACCTTTTTGAGGGCGGTCCGCGGGCGACGCCCACGATCGATGGGAACCGCGTCTACATGGTTGGCGCGGATGGGCATGTTGTCTGCCTCGAAGCAGAAACCGGCAAGCCGGCCTGGCAGCGCGAGCTCGTGGGAGACTTCAACGGGGTTCGCATGGACTGGGGTTTTTGCTCTTCGCCCACGATCGACGGAAATAATGTGCTCATTGATGCCGGAGGACGCGGCGCGAGCACGGTCGCGTTGTCGAAATCCGACGGAAAGGTGGTCTGGAAAGGCGGCGATGATGAAGCGGGCTATGGCAGCGTTTTTGTGGCTCAGGTTGACGGGAAGAAGACGGCGGTGGTTTTCAAAGCAAGCGCGCTCGTCGGACACGACGCCTCAAACGGAAAAGTGCTGTGGAGATTCCCTTGGGAGACCGCTTACAAAATTAATGCTGCAACCCCATTGCTTGTCGGCGATCTCCTCGTCATCTCATCCGCATACAATCACGGTGCGGCTGGCGTGCGGGTGAAGGGTGGAAAGGCGGAGCAGGTGTGGTTTACCAAGAAGCTGAAGGCGCAGTTCAATTCGCCCGTCCAAAAGGATGGCTTCGTTTACGGCATCGATGGCGAGGTCGCCAAACGTAGCGCGCTCGTTTGCCTTGATGGAAAAACAGGTGACGAAAAGTGGCGCGCCGCAAACGGCAAGAACGGCTCGTTGATCTTAACTGGCGGCGGAAAATTACTCATGCTTTCCGAAATCGGCGAACTCATCCTTGTGGAGGCAGACCCGGGAAGTTGCCGCGAACTCGCTCGCGCGAAAGTTCTCGGCGACCGCTGCTGGGTGCAGCCAACCCTCGCCAATGGCGCCATCTATTGCCGGAACAATGCCGGCGACCTCGTGGCCCTCGCCGCTTCTGGCAAGTAGCCGGTGTGATACCCCGTGAGGACATCGCAAGCACGCTTGCGCCGTAGTGCGGCTCGCCAGAGCGGCAAAGCGCGTTCCACCCGCGGTGGACGTCGATCTTGAAGTTTGCTCCCGCAAGCGTTCTGCAGCCACAGCTTTTCGACACCGCTCTTGAATGGCTATCCATACCGCTCTGGCGAGCCGTGATACGGCGCAAGCGTGCTTGCCGCAGTTTCGGTGGCGCAGCGCAGGGTCCTGATTTGAATCCTATCGTCGTCTCTCAAAATCATCCAAAACGGCCGGTTTGAACGTAGCCTAATTCTCTCGATCGGATTCGGGCGCCAGCTCGATGCGAGGAAGCCGGTGCGGGCTCCAGGGATTGATCCCGAATTGCGCTCCCTCCAATTCCGCAATGTGATCCCGGCACAGCCGGCACGTTTCGGCAACATCCAGCCGCAAGTGTTCCGGGGAAAACGGCGAAAGGTTTTGCAGCGCGAGGGCGAAGAGTCGCGCCGCGGGCCGGAGCCGCGCTCCGTCTTTCGGATGCCATGGACGCTCGTGCTGCTTCTTCAGATGCACGAAGGCGCCCGCCAGTTGAATCAGCCCTTTATAGAAAGCATAATTGGCATCGCGCGTCTGAAGCCAGAGATGCTCGAGAACGTCGTGCGCTTCATAGTATTCGGCGCGATTGAAGCAGGTGAACCAGCCTGTGTAACACGGGTCGAGCCCGGCTTCGCCGCTCGTCAAGCCTTCAACCATCGCCTGGATTCGATCGCTTTTTTTCATCGCCCGATTTCGCGGCAAAACTATCCTGTCGAGCTCTGTGCAAGACAAGCGGCAGCTTAAGATGATCGGAAGGAAGACCTCGAAGCATGAGGTTGCGGACGCAGGCAGGGCGTCGCACCGCTAATGCAAAGCTTGACCCTGGCCCTGGCAGCAGCCGGTCTGGTGATGCTGGCACTCGCTTCTGGCTTCATATCGGCGGTCGAGACGGCGGTCTTCTCCATCTCACCGTCGCGGCTGGAGGAACTGAAGAAGCGAAAATCGGCGTTTGCGGTGAGTATCCAGCGTCTGCTCGAAAATCCGCGGCAATTTCTCACGACCATCCTGTTGGCGGATGCATTTGCCAATGTGCCGCTGGTCGTTGGCAGCCTCGCAGTGCTTCGGGCGCAGGAATGGATCCATCTTCCTTTCTGGGGATTGGCCGCCTTGATCTTCGCCATTGTGGTTTTTGCCTGCGACCTCGTGCCAAAGCTCTTTGCCCTGGGCGCGCCACAGATCGTCGCGCGCCTCGGCGCTTCCGTTTACGGCGTCGTTCGGCCGGTGTTGGATCCAGTTTCGCAGTTGCTGCAGCGCTGGAGCGAGCGCATGGCCGATGCCATTCTGCCCGGCAACCTGCGCGCCCAAAGGCACCTGAGCGAAGCGGAGATCGATACGCTCGTCGAATTGAGCGCTGAAACCGGCGCGCTCCACGAGACTGAGAGCGAGATGATTTCGGAAATCATCAAGCTCGGCGACAAGACCGCGCGCGATTGCATGACGCCGCGGGTGGACATGTTTGCGCTCGCCGACGACCTGACCAACGAGCAGGCTATCGCTGAACTGCGTCGGCGTCGCTATCGTCGCGCGCCGGTTTACGGCGAAACTCCGGACGACATCGAAGGCACGCTGGATGTGGAGGCATTCCTGCGGAACCCGGACCTTCACTACACGGAGCGCCTCGAGGTTCCGTCTTTTGTCCCCGAGACGATGAAGGCGATCACGCTGCTGAAGAGCTTTCTCTCGCATCCGCAACGGCTCGCGATCGTCGTGGACGAGCATGGCGGAGTGGAGGGAATCGTGACGCTTGCAGACCTCGTGGAGGAGATCATCAGCGACGCGGTGCCGACGGCCGATGCCAAGCTCTACCTCGAGGTCATTGCCGAGGGGAAAGTGCTCGCCAACGGCAACGCCCGCCTCGAGGACCTCGCGGAGGAACTGGGCGTAGAGTTTGAAGATGCCGGGGTCGATACGATTGGCGGCTTGATCTTCAATCAACTCGGGCAGTTGCCAAAGCCGGGGCAGAAGATCGAATTGCCGAACCTCGAAGTGATCGTGCGCCGCGTCTCCCGCAAACGCGTGGAAGAAGTGCTGCTCACCGCGCGGGAAGGAGAGGGCGAATGATCTGGCTGATTATCGCGGTGTGCTTCCTGGTGACGTTCGTTTTCAGCGGGATCGAGGCCGGCATCCTCTCGATAAATCGCGTCCGCCTCGCGCACCACGCGCGGCAGAAAGACCCAGCCGCCATGAAGCTGGAGGAAATGCTCGCGCATCCAGACCGCCTATTGATCACCGTCCTGATGGTGACGAACTTCGCGAACATCTGCGCGCTCGTTCTGCTCGTGGGTGAACTCGTGCCGAGGTTCGGAAATTGGGGATACCTGATCGCGTTGGCGGTTTATCTCCCCGTTTACCTGCTGCTTCTCGAACTGCTGCCGAAGTCCATCTTCCGTCGTTTTCCGTACCGCGCGATGGCCGCGCTGGCGGAACCCTTGCGCATTGCGGACATTGTCCTTACGCCGGTGCATTTCCTCGGCAGCGTCGTGCAGCGCCTGCTCTTCCGAGGCAAGCCCGTGCTGCAACAGCGGCTTTATCTCGGGCGGGAGGATTTCAAATACTTTGCGGCGGAAGGCGAGAAAACGGGAGCCCTTACCAAGGCTGAGAGTGAGATGATTTCCAATGTCGTCGATTTCCGTGGAATCACGGCGAAGGATGTGATGACGCCGATGGATCGCGAACGGACCTTGTCCGCCGATGCGCCCGTGGACGAATTGCTCCAGCGCAGCGGCGCTGAGCATCATGACCGTTGGCTGGTCGTGAACGAGTTGGGTGAAGTGACTGGCGTGGTGAGCGCGTTCGAAGTGCTGCTTGAAGGACGCCGGGATGTTTCGGTCGGCGTTTACCAACGGCGCATCGTGACAGTCGCCGCCGGAGAACCTGCTTACAGCGTTCTGCGGAAATTGCGCGCAGCGCGCAGCACGATCGCGGCAGTGCGTGGATCCGGACACGCTCCATTAGGCGTGCTCACTTGGGGTGACCTCGTGAAGAAGCTCGTAACTGTAGCCGCAAAGTGAAAAGAGATGGGCCGGGCGCGTGATGAAAGGAGCCTCGACGAAATCCGGAAATCACCCGTGACGGAAAACGTCGTTTACTACACACCGAAGGCCTTCGGACTGCGGTGATTCTTCACCGCTTTCAGCTTCGCTTGCAGAGCATGCTATCGAGCCATGAATGTTGCCGCACACAAAAGGCTGCGAAGGATCGCAGCAGTCCAAAGGCGCTTCGCGCTTTCACCGCGCCGCGCGCTACCGACTTTGCGCGCCAATGCACCAAAGCGCTTGGTGCGTGCGGATGAATAGTTCCCCGTTTGACGGAACGATCGACGAATTGCTTCGCTCACCCAGCGAGTTCACCGAGATCATCTCGAAGTTCGGCTTCGCACTAAAAACGAAGCAATCACCGCCCTGGTTGATCGTGTAGCACTTGTCTCCGGACAGCATAACTGACGACCAATTCTGTCCTGTTTTCGCAGGGCCGTTCAGTCGCTCAGACCAGACATCTGCGCCTGTGGTAATCGAAATGCACTGCGCGATGCCGGGATCATTGTGAATGTAGATGTGACCTTCGTGGGCGACGCCGCTTCCGATGCGCTGCGGTGATTTCGGATTGTGCCAGACCTTGTGCGACTCGGTGACATCCCCCTTGCCGCCCGCGCGCACCGCGATGGCCTTTCCGTTGAATCCGCCCATCGCTACGACGATGTCCTTCTCGTAAACGGGATCGGTATAAACGAGCGGATTCAATCCCCGCGAACTCCAGATCTCTTCGCCGCTTGCAGGATCATAGGCAGCAAGCCGCCCTGGCCAGCTCATGAGCAATTGATCCTTGCCATCCACTTTCATGAATACCGGCGAACTCCATGACCCGATGTAGGTCGCTCCGCCTTTCGCCGCGTCGCCACCCTCCGGCTTCTTTCCGTAACCCGTGTCCTCGTCTTTCTTCCACACGGTCTTCCCGGTCTTCTTATCGACCGCCAGCAGGTAGGTCGTCTCGCCGGGGCCGAAATTGAGGTAGCAAAGATCCCCGCGGATGATCGGCGATGAGCCGTTTCCCCAGATGTGGATTTGCCGTCCCAAGTCATCCCGCCGCCAGACTTCCTTCCCTTCGAAATCATAGCAATAGAGACCGTCCGAGGCGAACGAGGCGATGACGCGCTCGCCATCGCTCACTGGCGAGGCGGAGCAATACGGATTGGTCCCATGCGTCGGGTCCTTTTCTTTCGCGGTGATTCCGGATTCCCACAGCAGTTTCCCGTCAGTCCGGGCGAAGCACATGAGCCGACGCTGGTCCTTCACCGCTTGCGTCACGAACACGCGATCCCCAACGACGATCGGGGTGGAGTTCCCAGGCTCGGGTAGAGGAACGCGCCACTTCACGTTCTCGGTCTTGCTCCATTTCGTCGGAAGATTGGTTTCTGTCGTCACGCCGGTCCCAGCCGGACCACGCCAGGCAGGCCAGTCCGCGGCGAGGGTGCTCGATGCAAGGATGGCAAGGAGAGTCGGAAGAATGAGAGGGTTCATGGCGGTGCGCCGATTGGATGAACAATCCTACGCAAAATCAATGTCGCGATATGGGGTCGGACAGACGTAGATTGAGCACCGCTGCGCGGACACGCAGTTGCCCCTCTCGAGAGCGCGCGATAATTACGGCACGTCCAAGCGCGCGATCGCCTGCGAGCGATCTGAAAACGTCACCTGCACCGCAACGGCACCAGTGGAATTATAGCTCCGTTGCGCGCCGAAACTCCCCGGTAGCGAGTTCAGCAGGGCAAAGCTGGCCACACGCTTCGTTTCCGTCTGCGTTTGGATTTCCTGGCCCGTCCGGAGGAGCAGCCGCACCGCGCCACCCGAATCGACCGCCCAGAGCCCAAGCTTTGAGCCGCCATTCACTCCCTTTCCTGCGAGTTGCCCCACGAAGATTGGGCCTGCTCCCGGACCGTTTGGCAGGGCGAAAGACGGGAATGCGCTCCATGCGGCATTCTCGAGTGGTTGTCCCTCCGCGTTTGTCGCCGTTTCTCCGAGTTGCGCGACAACTGCCGGTGCTCCGGCACCACTCCAGGACCACAGCGCCGTGATGTTTGGCTTCTTCGCCTCCGCAGCGCGCCTGACACCGTAGGATAGGATCTCGCCTTGATCGTTCGTCACAGGGTCGGAGAAGCTCACGAACTTTCCGAGTCCGAGTTCCTCACTTGCGATCGGCCCGAAGTTCACTCCGTCCCCGGCGTGAAGAATCATTCCATCGTTCGCGGCGGTCACGACGCCTCGTTCCGCAAGCCTCGCGCCGAACAGCGTGATGCCTTGTCCGCCAATTGAGGGGAGACCGAGGGAAACGAACGCGTAGCCAAGATTCTCATATGGGGTGCCGGTCCGGAGCAGAGCGGTCGGCGTCCCGTTGGACGCAATTCGCGCGATCACCGTGGCCTTCGTAACCAACGTCAGCTTCACCAATATGTCTGTGCCATTCGTCCATCGGCCCTGACCAACCGAACGCGCCGCAGGTTGAAGCACGCTGATTTGCTTGATCTTCACCTGGTCAAAAAGCTCACCGGTTCGCGCAAGCTGTTTTCCGGAGTTTGGACCAGTGATCCGCACGAGTGCGGTGTCGTTCGCGGCGGTGACGATTGCCCGCGCGGGCTGAATCTTCACGAGCGCGAGCAGCGCTTCGTCATCGAGCGAAAGGCTTGTGACGGACTTCAACTTCAGCCCGGCGTCTACACCCGGAATATCGGCACCCTTGCGCAGGACGAGTTGGAGATCACCGAAGCGATCGGTCCATACGCCTTCGTTCTCAGTCGCAGGCATTCCGGCCAGAGTGGCGGCAAACGCGACGGCCCCGTCGTGGGAAATCAATGGATCGCGGAAAGACTTAAATTTCGCGCCTGTGATTTCGGTATCCTGCCCTTGGTAGGCGACGATGCGATTCGCGCCCGATTCCTCTTCAAAGTAAATGGCCGACAATTTCGCCCTCCCCGATGTGACGGTGATCCGGGAAGTGAGCGAGCGTTCGTCGCTGATCGCCGGCGTGCCAAACGCGCTCATGAAGCTGCCTTCCGCGAAGGCGCTGGCTGCATTGCTCGGAACCGCTGCGCCACCCTGAGCCTTGGCTACTGCAAGCGCCGGCAGCGTCTCGTCGTCGTATCGCACGGTAAGCGTGGTTTGCACGCTGGTCGTGTTGCCGGTCGCATCCATCGCCGTGAAAACCAGGGCGTAATTCCCGATGCTCTGCCGACTCCCGGGTGCCGGGGTTTGGATAAACGAACTGATTGCGGCGTTGTCCGTGGCGGTCACCAGCGTTCCTCGCCAATCCGGGACTTCCGCCGCGCGCCGGGCATCGGCGACCAACGTTTGCGGGGCAGGTTGACTGACCACCGGCGGAGTGATGTCGATCCCTTGCCCGGATAGGGTGATGTTCAGCATTTCGCCGCCCACATCCGACGAAAGCACCCGGAGCGTGGCGCTGCGCTCCCCGTGAGAAGCGGGAGTGAAAGTGACATCGAAGTCGAAACTTCCGCCCGGAGGGAGATCGCGGGGAGCTTCTCCATTGGGCACTTGGAAATCGGCAGCGTTGGGTCCGGTTGCCTGAATGACGATACCCTTCACCGGCGAGGCGCCATTGTTCGCGACCGCAAGTGATCGAGTTTTTGGACTGCCCGCTGCAATTTCGCCGAACGCCACAGGAACGGCAGGGGGTAGGGTGCCATCACCTGGCGAAAAGGTAAGCGTGGACGGCTCACCATCAGGCCCGTCTGTGACTGCCCAGGAGAACGACTTCGGCAGGACATGCACTGTGAGGGTCGTGGATGTCGCTTCGCCGTCGAGATCGGTGGCCGTGACGGTAACTGTGGCGATGCCGTGCTGGTTGACTGCGGGAGTGATCACCAGGTTGCTTCCACCAACGTCCACCGTAACGAGTTCCGGGTTGTTCGATGTCGCTTGGAACGAAAGCGTTGGAATTACGGCTGCGTTGGTCTCGACGGTGTGCACCCGCTGGACCGAACCGGAAATGTAATCCTTGAGCGGAAGATTATCGAAGGGTGATCCGGCATTGTAAGTTGGGAGCGCGGCGATCTCATCAACCACCGTCATTCCGTTCCCAACGACCCGTCCGAATACGGTGAACCCGCCGTTCTGCCCATCGAGGTTGGCGGAATTATCCGCAAGGTTCACAAACCACTGTGACGTTGCGCTGTTCGGGTCGCCTCCCAGTTTCGCCATTGCGACCGTTCCTCTCAGGTTGGAAATCCCTGGCTCATTCTGGATGGTCGGAGATGTGGGAACTTCAATCACGCCCGTCGTGGTCCACGCGAAACCGCCGCCTTGAATCACGAACCCCGGAATCGAGCGATGGATGAAGTTGTTCGCGTAACGGCCGCCGTTTACATAGGAGAGGAAGTTTGCGGAGCTGATCGGCTTCGCTTGATCGTAGAGAGCGATGTCGAAAGTTTTGGTGACCGCGGCGAGACGGACGCTCATGCGCACAGCGCTTCCGGTTACATCCGGATCGCGGAATACTGTCTTCAAATCCAACACTTCGTAGCCGCCGCCAGCTTGCAGGATTGGCGTTGGCGCGGGCGCAATGGCCTCCGGCGGAACGTTTGCGGCAGAGGCTGACGTAAAACCTAAAACAGCGAGAAATGTGCAGACGAGGAGACGAAGCATACGGAGCCGGACCAACCCGGCGCGGACACTACCCA
>CBHXZU010000146.1:0-10357 GCA_966125105.1 uncultured Prosthecobacter sp. | reverse complement strand
CGCCGCGACAAGCCGGCGGACTTCGCGCAACGCGAGACGATGCCGCACTTTTGGGCGAGGAAGAATGTGCAGAAGCCCGAGGATCGCGCCCTGGCATTTGCCCATTCCTTCCTCGGCGTGCGGATCGATTGCGCGCAATGCCACAAGCATCCGTTCGATCAGTGGACAAAAACGGACTACGTGCAGTTCCAGCAGTTCTTCGAGCCGATCCGTTACGACAGTGACATTCGGCGCGATCGAGACGTGAACTTCGTGACCGCGACGAAGGAGGTGCGCGCCGCCATTGGCAGCGACGAGGCGATGTCGATGCAGATGAAGATGCGGGAAGCGCAGGGCGATGAGATTCGGCGTCGGATCGAAGCGGGGCAGATCATCCCGATCCATGAGGTCTACGTCGCGACGAGAAGCCCGCGCAGCACCATCGCCCGGCCAGAGACGCAGGTTTACTCGAGCCGCGTGCTCACGCCGAAATTGCTCGGCGGCGAGAAGGTGCTGCTCGGCGAATACTCAGATCCACGCGAGCCGCTCGTGCAGTGGCTGCGCAGCAAGGACAACCCGTATTTCGCCCGCGCTTTCGTCAACCGCGTCTGGGCATCGTATTTCCATCGTGGTCTCGTCGAGCCCGCAGACGACCTGAACCTCGCGAATCCGCCGGTGAACGCGGAACTGATGGATTACCTAGCCGAAGACTTCATTGCGCATGGCTACGACATGAAGCGGCTCCATCGGCTCATCCTGACCAGCGACGCCTACCAGCGCAGCTGGAAGCCGAACTCAACGAATGAACTCGACGAGAAAAACTTCAGCCGATTCGTCCTTCGCCGCCTGCCCGCGGAGGTGCTGCTCGATGCCATGACGCTGGCGACCGCCGGGCATGAGCGTCAGGGGAGGTTTTCCGCGGAAATCGACACGCGGGAGATCGGGCCGAACGTCTCTGCCTTCGGCCTCGCGGAGACTTTCGCCGGCCGCAATGTTCCGGACTACGCTCTGACCATCTTTGGCAAACCGGCGCGCGAGACGAACTGCGACAGCGAGCGCGGGACGGTCCCGACGTTGCTTCAATCGCTCTACGTCCGAAACGACCCGGAGATGCTCGCGCGCATTGAGAGCGCGAAGGGAGGGACGCCCGCCTGGATCGCGGAGCTTCGTGAGAGCAGCCGCGCGCCTGGCGCGGCACCGCTCAAAACCGATGCGCTCGCTTCCGAGATCTTCCTGCGCACCGTGAGCCGTCCGCCGACCAGCGAAGAAATGCAAAGCGCCCGCGCCGACATCTCCGCCGCCGGCGATCCGATCACAGGCGCGCGCGATCTTCTGTGGGCCCTGCTCAACACGCGGGAGTTTTCCGTAAACCACTGACCAACGTCCAACGAACCGTGAATCACGTTCCACGCAGATATTCAGCATCAACGACCACCGATTCCCGACGTGTAGAAAAAGTGGGTCATCCTGAAGGAGCCTAAGCGACTGAATCGAAGCGAAGCGGAGATGGACCGACCATCTTAGTTCGCAAGCATCGGTCAACGACCCCGAGCCATTCACCAATACTTTGTTACCCCGAGCAGCGCGAATCGCTCCAACACCATCTCCTTATGAACTACACCAATTGTGACGGCATTCTCCGGCGCGACTTCCTCCGCATCGGCGCGCTTGC
Organism: uncultured Prosthecobacter sp.; assembly: GCA_966125105.1. GTDB lineage: Bacteria > Verrucomicrobiota > Verrucomicrobiia > Chthoniobacterales > Chthoniobacteraceae > SXWH01. Next base: position 8,706 of record CBHXZU010000146.1, on the reverse strand, counting down.
CGGAATGAGCTTCGGCCTTCCCGAGTTTCTCGCCAGCGCCAGCGCCGGCGAAGTGAATCAACAAGCGAAGGCAAAGAGCGCCATCTTCGTTCGCCTCGGCGGTGGACCCAGTCACATGGACACCTTCGATCTCAAACCCGATGCGCCGGACACCCATCGCGGCGAGTTCAAGGAGATCGCGACGAACGTCCCGGGGATTCGCATCTGCGAACACCTCCCGAAGCTCGCCAAGTGCGCCGAAAAATACGTCATCCTCCGCGGCGTCAGTCACAACCTCGCGGCGCACGAACTCGGGCTGCAATATCTCGGCACAGGCAATCGTCCTGGTCCGGCCTTACGCTACCCTTCATTCGGCGCGGTTGTATCGAGAGAGTTCTCAGCGCCGCCGGAACTGCCGGCCTTTGTCGCCATCCCCAACGAAAGTCCCGAAGCCTCCGGGTATCTCGGCGTGGAGTATGGTCCCTTCGAGACGGGCGCCACGCCGCAAGCCGGCCGGCCGATGGAGATCCGCGGTCTCACGATGAAGAATGGCGTGACCTTTACGGACGTGGACCGCCGCCAGGACATGCTGCAGCGCTACGATCGGGCGTTCGGCACGTTCGCGCAGAAGGAAAAACTCCTCGCTGGCATGGACCAGTTCAATCAACGCGCTTACGCGATGATGCGCTCGCCGAAGACGCGAGAGGCCTTCGATCTCTCGAAGGAATCTCCTGCACTGGCGAAGCTCTTCGGCACCGACCCGTTTTCACAAAGTTGCCTGCTCGCAGCGCGCCTCATCGAAGCCGGCGCGCGATTCGTCACCGTGAATCAGAACGGATGGGATACGCACGTGAACAACTTCAACACGCTGAAGAACTCGCTGCTGCCGGCGCACGATGCCGGCTTGAGCGGACTCTTTCTCGCGCTCCATGCGAAAGGTCTCCTCGAATCGACAACGGTGTTCGTCACCGGCGAGTTCGGCCGCACGCCTGCGATTAATGCTCGGGGAGGCCGCGATCACTGGCCCCGCGCCATGTGCTGCTTGTTGGCCGGCGGCGGCATCCAAGGAGGCCGCGTAATCGGCGCATCAGACGCCAAAGGCGAAGGCCCGAAGGACACGCCCATTACTCCCGAAGACGTGGCCGCGAGTTTCTACCGCACACTCGGAATCGACGCGCAAAAAGAATATCGAACACCCAGTGGCCGGCCTGTCCGTATCGTTCGCGACGGCAAGCCCTTGAACGAGTTATTTGCCTGAGCGCCAAGCCAACAAGCCGTAATGCGGGTTATGCATCACGGCTGTTGAGTTGGGTATCGGGGACTTGCGCTATTTCTTGATGTGTTCGGCTTTCTCGTCTGCCGACTTCTTTAGCGCGTCAGCTTTTGCGTCGTTCTTCGTCGCATCGGCCTTCTTGTCGGCGTCCTTCTTCAGCTTATCCGCCTCGGCGTCTTTCCTTTTCTCCTCCTCCGAAGTCGTCACGAGGTCGACGGCCTTATCCCCGGCTTTCTTGAGGGTGTCACCGGTCTTTTTCACTCCGTGTTCGAGCGATTCTCCTGTTTTCTGCAGAAGGTTCTTCTCCTTAGCTGGTTCGTCCGCCGCAAGAGCCACGGGCACAACCACTGCAGCGATGAGCGATGCTATCAGCGTTGTCTTCATATCAAGGGTACTACGCGCCCCGGCGATAAACTGCATGTATAGGTGCACGCCCTGCTCGTTGAGTCGGTGATCGTCCGCGGTACTTTGAGTAGTGCAGGCGAGCGAGCTCGCGGGTTCACATCCCAACGATTGCCGCGAGACTTTCGTTCCGTTACTTTTTCATCCGCTCAGGATCGCGATGAGCCGTCCAGAAGATCGCGTTGATCAGCATCTGGCAGAAGTTGGCGTCCTTGAAGTCTTCGGGAACTCCGAGGGACGTGTAAAAGATGCGACCTCCCTTGTACTCGCGCACCAGCGTGACGGGTTGCGTGTCCTTGCCGTTGTCTCCGGTCTGAAGGACGACAACGTCATCCAAAAGGTCGGCGCGCTTATAGAGTTTGCGGCTGACGAAGGGGCCGACGCTGCGAAGCACAGGATGCTCGGATTGGTCAGGTTTGTTCGTGACCTTTACCGGCTCGTCCGCCCAGTGGCTCTGATGCGATCCGCCGAGAATCTGGCGATCGAACACCTCGTTGTCGGCTTTTTGGAAAGCGTGACTGGCGGTGCGGATGCCGACGATCGGCTTGCCCGATTCCCAGTGGGCACGAATTGGCTTCATCTGATCTTCGGGAAGTTTCATCCGGCGGGCGAAGACGAGAAGCAGTTGCGCGTCCTTCAGCGCATCCACATTTTCCAACGTGTCGCCACTATCGGTGCCCCACGAGGCCGTCACCGATACGCGGTAATGCGCTTCGAGGTCCGCCAGGAAAGGTTTAAGCGATGCTTCGGACTGATATTCCTTGGAGGCCGAGATGACATGGATGACTAGCGGCGCCGCGGGATCCGGTTTGGCAGGCGCTTCAGCCGCGCCCGTCATACCTGCGAAGCAGGCGGCAAATGCGAGCAGCAACAGCGCGTGCAGAAAGTGACGGGAAGGAATGCGCGTGTTCATAGTTTGTTCGTGTGCCAAACCTCGTTCTGCACGAGGGAGCGTGCCGCAAACCTACGCGGTCGGCATTCGTGCTCTCAAAGACTTTTGCGCAGATTTCCATTTGCGCCATGGCCGCGATGAGTCTGCGATCTTTCGGCGTTTCCGAAATGTAACCGCTCAACTTGTCGATTCGGCTCGCGGTAATCTCCGCATTCGGGCAACAGGCTGGCAATCGCATGTTTCAGAAGCTGTTCGCAGCGATGGAGTCCGCAAACTTCAAGAGTGCCGTCCGCCATGGGCGCCTGGGTTGTCCCGGCTGCGCGAGTGCACCAAGCGTCGTCCCCGCGGCGCAAGATGATGTAATCAGATGCGAAAAGTGCGGAACGGCGGCGTCGGCGCTGGAGTGGTCTGCAGGCGCGTCGGCTCAGAAGCTGATTGGAAAAGCGGATGAGCCGCCTGCTTCCACGAAGATCATCCGCGAAGACGATTCTGCCGGCACGGTTTCCTGGACCATTCCGGCGAGCGGAAAGTCGGGCGGCCTTATGTTCTTCGCGGCTTTCTGGTGCGGTATTACGGGGGTCCTTACCCTGGGGGCTGTGTTTGCCAGGTGGGAAGGTGGGGGACCTCCCCCGGCATTTCCGCTCGTTCTATTCTTCGCGCTTTTCTGGACGGTCGGGATCGGGATGGCCTACGCCGCGTGTCGCAGCAAGTATGCGCGACACCGGTTGGCCGTGAATCGCGACACGGTCACGCTTCGCCGCATGCTCTTCGGCCGGACGACGGAACGGTCGCTACCCACGCCGAGTGTCCAGAACATTGAGGCGGTTGAGTTCTATCAGAGCAACTACCAACCCGTGCACGGCATTGAGATTCGCGGTTCGCAAGGAAAGTTGCGCTTCGGCTCGATGCTGACGGAGCAGGAAAAAGCCTGGTTGGTGGCGGACTTGAAGCGCGTAGTGCTTGGATCTGCGCCGGAAACCGAACTCGCGGCCGCTGGCCGTTCCGCGCCTGCCGGCAGGCGTGCCGAGTTCATCTCGGTCCTGCTGCCGTTGGCGCCAAAGCGATGGCTCGGACCGGGACTCACGCTTCTCGTGATCGGCATCGCTTTTATCCTCGTCGGGATCTTCGCGATCGACCCGCAGATAGCCGAGCGCGCCCGGCCGAGTTCCGAGGGCAACGCGATCGATTTGGTCTTCGGTTTCGTCTTCGGCGGGTTCCGTGTGATGTGGATTGGCAGTGCAAGTCTCTTTGCCGTCGCTGGTGTGGTGATGCTTATTCGCTACTCCCGCACTCGGAATCAACAGACGCGGCTGGAAGGGACGAGAGAGGAGATTGTGCTCCGCACTACCAACGCTGGGCGCATCTTTGAACGACGCGAATTTCCAAAGGGGGATGTTTTGGATGTCCGCGCGTCGGTCGTCGGCAGCTCGAATGGCAAGCCGATGAAGCGGATCGAACTGCTAATTGGCGGAAAGGCGCACCTGCTCGGCCGATGGTTTGATGGTGAGAAGGCGGATGCGTTTGTCGCGGAGGCGCGACGCGCCTTGTTCTCGTGACGGCTACCAAGTGTGGTTTGTCGAAACGAGACGTCGAAATGTTTGAGCGCTCCGGCCGAGCGTTGTCGCAGGTTATGCATTGCAGCAGGTTGCGTAAGCCAACCTGGCAGGCGGTCAGGCGAACTTCACCGCTCTTGCCACCCATTCTCGCGCAGTGCCGGCGAGATCCGGAGCGGAAGAGTCTGCTTGTGGCGCGTAAAGCTGGCGTTTCATTGAAGCGAGCGTCTGATCGAGTTCGGTCTTGGTCGCGGCGTCGAGCTTTCCGTGACTCTTGATGCGCTCGAGCAAGCCGAGCACAGACAGAGGAGTGATTTCATCCGGGACTGCAAAGGGCGCCACCGGACCGTCGGGGCCACGCTTCCTGCCTTTACGCAGCATCACTACCCCCACCGGGATCACCGCCCCAAGCCACAACCATTGCCAGGACATCCGTGGCTCGCCGTAGGTGGCGCCGAGTTCCACGTTGGCGGCGACTGGCTGGAGATCCGCGTCCGCGTAACGGTAATAGACGGGCTTGATTTCTTCCGTCTTTGGTTTGGCGAAGGCGAAGTGTTTCGGGGGAGCCGCCAGATCCTTCTTTGCGTGCAACGTTACATTCCAGATGCGCTCTGAAACGGCGTCCGCTGATCCATCGTCGGATTCATCGCCGGTATCCATCTGAACCACTCGGACGCCCTGGTCTTCCATCGATGCGATCTCAAAGTCAGCAGGATTCAAATCCATCAATGCATCGAGAGGCGGCACCAAGCCGTGCGCGGTCGCTTTAATCTCAAGTCCAAGAATGCCCTCCTTGGCCTTGCGCTCGTCGAGGATCTGCTGGATCTCGAGTTTGCGCACTGGGCGTGGCGGTGCGGGCTGCGATGCATCGAGCAGGAGCCGCGAAGACTCGATCGGCAAAATCGCGTAGCCCGACGTGTCCATGAAATCCAGGTTCAGCTTGAAGGCGGGCAGGGAGTCGGTCTGCGGGCCTTTTGCTTTGAGCAGAAGGTAGCAATAAGGCGTCACGCGCCAGCCGGGTTCCGCGTCACCGCGCGCCTCGATCTTGTCGGTGTGGAATGTGACCGACAGGACTTCGTAGCTTTCACTCAATGCCTCCCGAGCGGCGTCTTCAAACTTGTCCCGATAGTTCTCCAGCGGCCGGCCGAAGTTATAAAAGCCCTGCTGGCTGTTCTGATTCTGCAGGTACTTTTGGAAACCGCCGGCTTCCCGCTCGATTTGCTTGGTGTGGCGAATGTTCACGAACACGCCAAAGGGAGCTGTGCCCACGACCGCGGGCCCGTCGATGCGGGCGTCCAGTTTGATCTCCGTCACGAGATCCGCGTAGTAGTCAAAAAGCGCGCGAGCCTCACGCGCGCGCTCGTTCGTACCGGCGATCGGGAGACCTTGCGAAAGATAGCGGTGTTTGACTGCGGGAGCAGCCGCCGTCATCCGCGTCGACAGCGCATTTGCGAAGAGTGTCTCATGCCGCTCTGCCGCCTCTCCAGGCAGCGAGGTGAGCGCTGCGCGGATGAGGGCTCCTTGCTTCGGCGAGGGCGTCTGCTCGGGCTTCACTCCCTCCAGGTCCGGCGCGCCGAGGCTGGCGTAAAACCACGCGAGGAAAACATCCGCGCTTTGGTCCTTAAGCTCCATCGTCGGAAGAGCCTTCGCATAAAGATCGGCTGCCTCGCGGAAGACGGCGAAGGCGGCCTCACGTTCTTTCGAGAAGGAGGACTCTTTGTCCTCCAGATTTCGAAAGTTTGTCTCGTCCAGCATCAGCGACGCCTTCGCCAGGCGCAGTTTCCAATCCTGAGGAAAGCGCTTTTCACCCTTGGCCACCACCGCGGCCGTCACTTTGTAACCGCGCTGGACTTCCGCAATGATCTCCTTGTCCGTGCGCTTCGTCTTCTTCGCCTGCTGCTCCTTCGGGCTACGCCAGACAGTCGCGAGATTTTGCCGCATCGTGCCGAGGATTGCGGCCAGCGTCTGCGCCTTCATCTGATCGAGCCCGCCGAAGACCTTCTCAATGTTTTCCAGCCGGAAGACTTCTGCGGAGCTATGCGTCTTCATGAACGCAGCGGCGATCTTCGCTTCGTCCATCTCCCCTAGGTTCAGCGCGCGCAGCTTTTTCACCCAGGTGGACAACTCATCCAAATTCCTCTCCTGCCGGGAGCGGGTGAGGGGGATTCCGTCGGCCTGCGGATTGTATCCGTAGATGAACATGTAGCGGTTCGTGCGACGCCGATCCGCGTTGGGATCGTGGTTTTCGCCCCACACTTCGATGAAGCGATCTACGAGCGCGCGGGCCTCAGACGGGCTCAACTTCGCCAACTTCTCGATGAAAGGGAATGCGGCCGCCTCGTCCTTCACCTTGAGATGAAGTGTCGCGATTTGCGTGAGCAGTGTCGGCCGCAGGCTGGACTCAATCGCTTCGACCCAGGTGTCGCCCGGAGCGATCGCCAGGATCTTGCCCGTGGGGATGGCTTGAAACTGGTTCTGCTGGCCCTGCATCTGCATCTGCTGAAAGTCCCCGAAGTACAGGTTGCCGAACGCGTCATAGTTCATCTGCGGACCGCGGGTCGTCGAAGTGTCGCGTTCCTGCGAGAACTTCGCCTCGGCCAGCCAATTCATCGCGAGCAGTGTCAGGGCCTGGCCCCACTCTTTCGCCCGCTGGGGCGACGCTTTGATGAGCGCCTCGACCGCTCGCGACTGCAGTTCGAGATTCAACAATCGATTGTCGTGCTTCGGCTCCCGTCGGCTCTGCACGGAAGCGGCACCGATGCCGGAGAGGATCTCCATCCCGAGCTCCGGCTTCGAGGTGAAGCTGTCGGTCAGCCACTTCAGCCCAAACTCGCTGCGCACCTTGGTGGCGAGCTCCACCGCGCGGCGCAAAGCGAGGCTGCGCTCGGTTTTGTCCACATCGGCGAGCGAAAGCGCGCCCTGCGTGACGCGCCACGCATACTCGAGATCCTCGGGCTTTCCGTCCCTCGCGAAGCGCCCTTCAGCAGAAGTGGCGAGGAGATTGAGCGACGCGATGTCCTTCTCGGCGGCGGCGGTTTCCTGTTTCGGGAGAAACGCTGCCGCCTCGATCGGTTTGCCAGCCGCGATGAGCAATCGCGCCGCGTTTCGGCGCGTCTTCAGATCCTTTCCGCCAAGCTTCGCCGTGCCCGCATCCATCAGCTTCTGCGCCTCCTCCAGCATGTGGCCGTTCTGCACCGATGTGCTGAGCAGTCCGCCGAACTTCTTCACGATCTCCTCATCGAGTTCATGAGGGCACTGGTCTCCCAGCTCCACGATGTCTCGCGGACTCAGCACATTCGTTTCGAGAAAATACCGCGGGATCTGTTGCTGTTGTTGCTGGGGTTGTTGGATCGTGGCGCGACCCAGGGCATCCACGAGGTGTTGGTAAGCCTGCTTCGCATCAGCGGGCGTGTCCTTGAAGTGCTCAGACAGGAAAGCGCCGACCGCTTTCCAATTTCCGGTGGCCACATCCTTGCGTAGCGCGGCCAGCTTTGGCGCGTAAGGGTCCGCCGCCGGCTGGGTGGTGGTGGTCGTGGCTGTCGACGAAGTCGCGGGAGACGTGGTGGGTATCCCGGATCCTGCGAGTGCCGCCGCGGCCATGGCTGCGGCATTAAGCTGTGCCGGCGCCGCGCTCGCGACTTCAGGTGGCAATCCCGCCCATTCTCGCAGAGAGCTGACCGGCGTTCGCGAGAACGTGGTTTTCTTGAAGCTCTCCAACATGGACGGGGCTTTTGGCTCTGCCGGCTTCACCGCCGTAGCCGCAGCTGCGGCAGTATTGGGCGCAGCGGCAGGAGCGGTCGGCGTCGTTGTTGCACTCGGCAGAACCGGGCCAATGAAACTTTCCTCGGCGTTTAGGGCAGCACCAATGCAGCACGCGGTAAACGCGACGACAATCTTCGCGGGAAACATAAATGGGGTAATTTGGGAAACCGACTAGCTTCCTTCCGGATCAACCGTTTGATTTCCGCCCGCAGAGCGCGAGTCCTTCGGCTTCTTATCCATGGGCTTCTTCGCGGGCTTATTGCACTTGCCGGAGCAGCAGCTCTTGCAGCAACCCGGCAACGCCTGTCCTTGCAGCTCTGTCAGGTCCATGCGGGCGAGCTTGATCGAAGACTCGAGCTTTTCCTGGTAGCGATTCTTGTCGACCGTCCCTTTCTCCGCGAGCAAACGGAAGTGCTGACGGGCGCTCTCGATTTCCGGCTCCCACTCTTCCTGCGGCAATCCCTCGAGCCGCATCAGCCAGGTCATGTAATACTTCGCCCCTGCAAGTTCTTCCTGCACGCGCTCGAGCACCGCGGCCTCGGCGGCTGGATCTTCCTTCATCTCGCCGTAGAGGGCTTCGAGTTCCTTGCGAGCCTGCGGGAGCTTCTTGCCTTCGATAAGCGTCTCACAACGCGCAAGCCGGATTCGCCGGGCTTGGGCGTTTGCTGATTTGGGAAGCGCGGCGATGGCCGCGTCGTAGGCGCTTAATTGTTCTTCGGGACTTTTCGCGGCGACGGCTTCCTTTACGGCGCGATCTGAAGCGTCGAGTTTCAGTGCCTCCTGGCCGGGGCCATAGTGCCAGCCGAGCCAGGTCATCGGGATGGCCAGCCAGCTGAGTAGCAATG